>DASQSC010000345.1:0-3016 GCA_035642555.1 Streptosporangiaceae bacterium
TCCGCCTTCGTCCGGCTGTCTGAGCAGGCGCCGTTCTACATCTTCGTCACGTTCGTGCTCACCTACGGCACCGACCACCTCGGGATGTCGAAGGACTCGCTGCTGAACGACACGCTGGTCGCCGCCGCGATCGGCCTGATCAGCGTGCCGTTGTTCGGCTTCCTGTCGGACCTGATCGGGCGGCGGCTGATGTACGGGATCGGCATCGTGTGCATGGCCCTGTTCGCATTCCCCTACTACGGCCTGCTCAACACGAAGACCGCCGGGCTGGCGCTGCTGGCCATCGTGGTCTCGCTGATCTTCCACGACATGCAGTACGGGCCGCAGGCCGCGCTGATCGCGGAGAGCTTCGGCACCGCCACCCGCTACAGCGGCGCCGGCATCGGTTACCAGCTCGCCTCGGTCATCGCTGGCGGGCCGGCGCCGCTGATCGCCGCCGCGATCCTGGACGCGACCGGGTCCAGCACCTGGATCAGCGTCTACCTCATCGGCTGCTGCGTGCTGGCGATGGGAGCGCTGCTGCTGATGCCGCGCCGGGACACCACCGCGGCACCGTCCACGTTCGACGAGGCGGTGGAGCGCGGCGCGATCACGGAGGAGGCGGCACCCGAGACCGCCGGCGCCTGAGGCCAAGCCCCCCGCCGCCCCGGCCGGGCCGCGCAGCGCGGGCCCGGCCGGGTGCGGCGGGACCCACCGGGCAGGCGCGGAGGTACCTCAGGCAAGGAATTCCGGCAGCCGGGGAGCTACCTCAGCCGAGAATGCGGGTGCCGTTGAAGATGCCGAGCTCCTCCCGGTAGAGCTCGAGGTGGACGCCGTTCGGGTCGCTGAAGTACATGCTCTCCTCGACGCCCCGGTCCGGGCCCAGGTAGTCAACCCCGGCCTCGTCCAGCTTCCGCTTGGCCGCGTCGAACTGCTCCGGCGAGATGGAGATGGCCAGGTGCTGGAGGCCGCCCAGGGTCTCGCTGAACGGAGGGTGCTCGTGGCCAGGGAAATCGAAGAATCCCAGCAGGTTGTGGTTGCCGATGTCGAAGAAGAAGTGGCTGGAGCCTGCGTAGTCGCGGTTCTCGACCAGCTCCACCAGCGGGAAGCCGAGGAACTCCTGGTAGAACTCGATGGTCTCGGCGACGTCGCGGCAGATGAATGCGACGTGGTGGACCCCCTGGACGGTGGAGGACGGCCGCTGCCCCCGCGGGCGGAGGTACTTCTGCCGCAGCTGCTGCCGGCGCGCCCTGATTTCCTCGAGTTCCTTGCCCTGCGGTTGCGGCATGGCCCGCCTCCTGGCTGGGTGGCCCGGCCACGGCCAGGCCTGTTCCTTCGGGTTAGCTCCAGGTTAGTCCCCGTATCCGGCCCGCCCCAGCGGGCCGGCGGCCCCGATGGCCCGGAACCGACCGTGATCACGGTTACCCTGGAGCGGGGAGGGTGGCAAGGGAGCAGGCCCCGCATGAGGGAGCGAGCGCCAGATGACTGAACCTGCAGGGGACGAGGGCAAGATCCGGGTGTTCCTGCTTGACGACCACGAGGTCGTCCGCCGCGGCGTGCGCGACCTGCTGGAGGCGGAACAGGACATCACGGTGATAGGCGAGGCGGGCACGGCGGAGGCCGCGCTGGCCCGGATTCCGGCGCTCAAGCCCCATGTCGCGGTGCTGGACGTGCGCCTGCCGGACGGGAACGGCGTGGACGTCTGCCGGGAGATCCGGTCGCGGATGCCCGAGGTCGCCTGCCTGATGCTGACCTCCTTCGGCGACGACGAGGCCCTCTTCGACGCGATCATGGCCGGGGCGGCGGGCTACGTGCTCAAGCAGATCCGCGGTACCGACCTGGTCGGGGCGGTGCGCACGATCGCGGCTGGCCGGTCCCTGCTCGACCCCGAGGCGGCCAGCCGGGTGATGCAGCGCATGCGCGAGCAAGCACAGCGTTCCGACCCGCTGTCGGGCCTCACCGACCAGGAACGGCGGATCCTCGAGCTGATCGGCGAGGGCCTGACCAACCGGCAGATCGGCGAACGGCTGTTCCTGGCCGAGAAGACCGTCAAGAACTACGTGTCCGCGCTGTTCGCCAAGCTGGGCATGGAGCGCCGGGCGCAGGCCGCCGCGTACGCCGCGCGCGTCTTCAACGACCAAGATCATCCCGAACGGAGCCAGCACGGTGCCTGACCCCGCTCGCTAGGGTGCGGTCGCATACGGGAGGGCCCTCAGGGCTCCCGCGCGGGCCCGGGCGGCCCGGCGGGTAAGGCCGGTACCCGCCACTCAAGCACGGTCCCCCCGTACTCGGGCTCGCTGACCTGCAGTCGGCCTCCCAGCCGGCCAGCCCGTTCGGAAAGGCCGGCCAGCCCGCCCCGGCGGGTACTGGCGCCGCCCATCCCGCGGCCGTTGTCGCGGACCCGGAGCACGACCTCGTCGCCAGCCTCGACCGTGACCTCGACCCTGGTGGCCGCGGCGTGCCTGGCCGCGTTCGCCAGCGCCTCCCGCAGTGCGCCGAGCAGCTGCTCCCCCGCGTCCCCGGTCACCTGCTCATCCAGCGGCCCCACCAGCCGCAGCGACGGGGCGAAGCCGAGCCGGGTGGTCATCTCCGCCACCGCCGCCAGGATCTTCGCGCGCAGCCCGGGCGGCTTGGCGGCGGTGCTCGACTGGAGCGCGAAGATGGCGGAGCGGATCTCCTTGATCGTCTCGTCCAGCGAGTCCACGGCGGCGCTCATCCGGTCGGCGACGTCCCTCCTGGGCACCAGCGGCAGCGTGCCCTGCAGCGACATGCCGGTCGCGTACAGCCGCTGGATCACCAGGTCATGCAGGTCACGGGCGATCCGGTCGCGGTCCTGCAGGACGGCGAGCCGTTCCGCGTCCTCCCGGTGCTCAGCCAGCTCGAGCGCGAGGGCGGCCTGGACGGCGAAGGTGCCGATCATCTCCGCCACCCGCGGGGGCAGCGGCTCTGACCCCCGGCGGCGCCCGACCGTGAGCACGCCGCGGACGTCACCCGGCGTGCCCAGCGGGGCCAGGATGGCAGGCCCGATCGGCATCTG
>DASQSC010000346.1:0-3335 GCA_035642555.1 Streptosporangiaceae bacterium
GGCCGCGCCGAGGAACGGCAGCCGGAGCCGGCCCGCCAGCACCCTGCCGCGGATCCCGGTCAGCCGCAGCTCCCGCAGGTACCACGGCAGCGGCAGCGCCGCCGCGACCAGGGTCTCGGCGATGGCTGCGCCGCGGATGCCGCCGGTGAGGGCGCCGGCGGCGAACGCCGGCACCAGCACGAGCAGCCACACCAGCTGCAAGGTGAAGATCACCCGGGCCTTCGCGAGCACGACGAAGTAGTCGTAGCTCAGCTCGCAGGCGATCTGCAGGGCGGCCAGCACCGCCAGCCACCGCAGCGCGTCGGCGGCCAGCAGCCATTTCGCCCCGTACACGAACCGGATCAGCGGGACCGCCAGCCCGCTGATCGACAGGCAGGCCGGCAGCGCGATCGCACCGAGCAGGCGGGCGAAGGACATGTAGCCGCGGCGCATCGCCGCCGGCTGGTGCTGGAGCCGGGCGAAGGCGGCCGGCGCGACGCTGCGGACCGGCTGCGCGAACACCGTCAGCGGCCAGGCCGCCAGGTTCGATGCCAGCACGAAGAACCCCAGCGCGGTGGCGCCGAGCAGCTGCCCCACCAGCAGCTGGTCCACGTTGATGACCGCGAACACGATAATGCCCGAGCCGGCCAGCGGCAGGCTGAACCTGAGCAGCTCCCGGACCACGGCCGGGTTGAACCCGAACCGCAGCGGCTCCGGCGCGAAGGCGGCCAGCAGGAACAGCCCGGCCACCGAGCCCACCACCCGCCCGATGGCCAGGCTCATCGCCCCGTAGCCGAGCCAGGCCAGGACACCGGTCAGGCCCACCCCCAGCCAGACGCTGGACTGGTCCGTGAACAGCCGCACGTCCTGCCGGAAGGCGCGCTGCAGCAGCCCGCCCGGGGCTGCCGCCACCGAGTCGAACACGACGGCGAGGCACAGCACCCGCACCACGCCCGCGGCGGCCGGCGCGCCCAGCGCCGAGGCGTAGAAGGGAGCGGCGAGGTAGCACCCGGCGTACAGGATCGAACCGGTGATCAGGGTCACGGTCGCGACCGTGGGCGCGATCTCGCCCGGCCGGCCCGGCCAGCGCACGATGGCTAGGCTCACGCCCAGGTCGTTCAGGTTCATCTGGACGCGCATCGCGACGTAGCCGACCGCGTAGATCCCGAATTGCTGCGGGCCGAGCAGCCTGGCGAGCAGGATGCCCAGCCCGACCGTGCCCAGCTTGGCGAGCGCGCTGTTGACGAAACTGAAGCCAACGGCCCGGCCCGCGCGCGTAGCCAGCTTTCCAGTTCCCGCCCAGGATGCGGCCGAATGCTCCGCTGGGCGATTTTCCTGGCTCTCGGGTTCAGCGTCGCGGCATCGGGTGATACCGCGGCGGCCCATCATACGGGTACCCCCGCGCGTAGCGGGCCCGCGGGAATTGTCACACGTCCAGATTAGAGAATTAATTGTCAGGGGTACATATGGAAACCCAAGAAAGCATATTCAGCAGGACCAATTAGAGACATTATGAGATGGTAAATGGAAAACGATTTGAGCTATTCCCAATATCCGTATTTCCAGTTACATGAAGGGGCTTGCCGTATGCCGCCCAGCCGGGCCGCCTGGCTGGGGTCGCGCCGGAGGCGCCGTGGCCGCCAGGCTGCCGCCCCGATAACGAGCCATCTTCCCAGCTAGCGGTCGGTACTGGCGGCCACAGCGGCCGCCCGGCTGCGCCCTGCCCCGACCGCGCCGGCCCCGGCGGGCTCCGGCCGGACGCGCGGCGGCCCGGCTGCCGGAATTTCCGGGCTCATCCCGGACTCTCGCGCGGGCGCAGCGCCCCCCGGCGGGCGCCCGGGGGACGAGCCGCATTCCCTGAAGCTACGGATTATCGCGGCCGCCGGGACCGCCAGCCCGGCGCGCTGGGAACGCTTCTTCCGGCAAAGCCCGAGCGTCATACCGGAACCCCGCCGAGGGCCGGAATACTTGCATTCCCGGGATCCCGCCCGGCTTCCGGGAAATACCCGGCCGCAGTGGCTGTGATAGGAGGGAAACCGTGTCAGCGGCTGCCGGGCGCGGTGCCACCGCCCGCGTCAGCGGGGGACCCGTGGAACGCGTTCTGCGCGGCCGCCAGCCCGGTGGCGAGCAGCGCTTCCGCCGCGTCGGCGGCGCGGTCCACCAGCAGCGGCACCTCCTTGCGCTCGGCGGCCGGGAAGTCGCGCAGCACGTACACCGCCGGGTCAAGCCGGCCCGGCGGCCGGCCGATGCCGAACCGGACCCGGTAGTACTCGCGGGTGCCGAGGCTCGCGCTCACCGAGCGCAGCCCGTTGTGCCCGTTGTCGCCGCCGCCCAGCTTGAGCCTGATCGTCCCGAACGGGAGGTCGAGCTCGTCATGGATCACCAGGATGCGGCTCTCCGGTACCCGGTAGTAGCCCCGCAGCCCGGCGAGGGCACGGCCGGACTCGTTCATGAACGTCATGGGCTTGGCCAGGGTGACCGGCAGCCCGGCCAGCCGCCCCTCGGCGGCCACCGCGGGGAACCGGCTCGCCCGGAACCTGACGCCCGCCCGCCCGGCGAGCACATCCGCGATCATGAACCCGACGTTGTGCCGGTTCCCGGCGTAGCCGGGACCGGGGTTACCCAGGCCGGCCACCAGCCACCGCTCCCCGGTCACTTCGTACCTCCGCGCGGCACTCCCTAGGACTCGGAGGGGGCTTCCTCCGCCGGGCCCGGCTCGCCCTCCTCGCCCACCGGGGCCGGCGGGGCCTCCTCGGCCTCCGGCAGGCCGCCGGTCTCGGCCTCGATCTGCTCGGCCGTGGGTGCCGCGAGCACGTGCACGACCAGCGCCTCGGGGTCGGCATGCAGCGTGACGCCAGCGGGCAGCGAGAGGTCACTGGCGTGCACCGAATGGCCGATCTCCATGCCCTCAACATCCACCGGGATCGACTGCGGGATGTTGGTGGCCTCGGCTTCCAGCGTGACCTGGACCAGCTGCTGGTCCAGCAGCCCGCCGGGGAAGACTTCGCCGGTCACCTGGACCGGGACCTCGACGGTCACCTTCTCGCCCCGGCGGACCAGCAGCAGGTCCACGTGCTCGATGAAGCCCTTGATCGGGTCCCGCTGCACGGCCTTGGGCAGGGTGAGCTGGTTGCCACCGCGCAGCCCGTCGATGCGGATCAGCACGTTCGGGGTCTTCAGGGCGAGCATCAGCTCGTGACCGGGCAGGGTGACGTGCCGGGTGTCGGTGCCGTGCCCGTAGAGGATGGCGGGCACCCGTCCGTCCCGCCGGATCCGGCGGGCCGGGCCCTTGCCGAACTCGCTGCGCTGCTCGGCAGCGATGTGAACCTCGGGCACGGTAGTCACTCCTTAGCAGG
>DASQSC010000347.1:0-3782 GCA_035642555.1 Streptosporangiaceae bacterium
CGCGCGGCGTGCGCCGGATGAGCAGGCAGCAGAGCGCGGCGACCAGGAGTATCGCGACCGGCATCACCAGGGTCGAGCGCATCGCGGCCACGAACCCGTGGGTGAAGATCGCCTGCATGACCTCCGCGATCCGGTGGGCCAGCTGCGCCGGGACGCCGGGCAGCGGCTTGGTGGTGCCGCCCTGGCCGGTCCCGATGTCCGCGCCGCTCTGGCCGGCCTGCTGCAGCTGCCCGGCCAGCTTGCCGCGCAGCTGCGGCGGGAAGACCGCCAGCCGCGTCCTGGCCTGCGAGGTCATCGCGCTCGCGAGCCGGTTCTGCAGCAGCGCCCCGACCGCCGCGGTGCCGATCACCGCTCCCACCTGACGGGTGGTGTTCAGCACCCCGGAGGCGGCGCCGGCCAGCTCGGGCTTGACGTCGCGCATCGCCACCGTGGTCATCGGCGCGAAGATGCAGCCCATGCCCGCCCCGGCGACGATGAGCGCGGGCAGGAACCGGGTCCAGGCGGTGCCCGGCTCCGCGATCAGCGCCATCCACCCCATGCCCACGGCGAACAGCACCAGCCCGGACATCAGGAAGTACTTGCCACCGACCCGGTCCGACAGCCGGCCAGCGACCGGCGCGACCACCATCGACAGCAGCGAGGCCGGGGACATCACGAGGCCGGCCTTCAGCGCCGAGAAGCCCAGCACCGACTGCAGGTAAATGGTGAAGGGCAGGAAGATCCCCATCATGGCGATGGCGAGCGTCGCCGCGACCCAGTTCGTGACCGAGAAGTTGCGGTTGCGGAACAGCACGAACGGGAGCAGCGGCTCCCGGTTCTGCCGGGCCGCCTGCACCAGCAGGAACGCGGCCAGCAGCGCCACGCCTGCCCCGATGATCAGCGGGATGCTGACGAACGAGGTGACCGTGCCCCAGTGGTAGCGCTGTCCCTCGACCAGGCCGTAGCAGATGCCGAGCAGCGCGAGGCTGGCCAGGATCACCCCGGGGATGTCGAGCCGGTGGCGGCGGCCCAGCTTCACCCCGGGGACCAGGGCGAACGCCAGCGCCACCACAATGGCACCGATCGGCACGTTGATGAAGAAGATGTACCGCCAGTCGAACGCGGTGACCAGCAGCCCGCCCAGGGTCGGCCCGGCGATCGTGGCCACCCCGGCCACCGCCCCCCACACGCCGAACGCGGCCCCCCGCCGTTCCGGCGGGAACACTCTGGTCAGGATCGCCAGCGTCTGCGGCATCAGCATGGCGGCGCCAAGACCCTGGGCGGCCCGGAAGCCGATCAGCCAGGCCGGGCTGGGAGACAGCCCGCAGGCCGCGGACGCGACGGTGAACGCCAGCACCCCAACGATGAACATGGTGCGCTGGCCGATGATGTCCCCCAGCCGCCCGGCGGTGATCAGCAGCACGGCGAGGACGAGCGCATAGGCGTTGATGACCCACAGCACGTCGTCGAGGGACGCGTGCAGCCTCGCGATCATATTCGGGATGGCGATGTTGACGATCGTGAGATCGAGCAGGGTCATGAAGAACCCCAGCGACACCACGATGAGCACCGCCCACGGGTTGCCCCGGAATCTGGCCACTGGTCTCCTTGCGCTCGCCAATGCGTGCCTGCCTCTATGGCTATCAGTCAGGCACGCGAATAACAAGATATATCGCGATTCGGTCGTTGGCCGCTCGGCACGGGCGACCAGCCGGTACGCGGGCGGCCTGTCCCTATATCTCGTTGTCCTTGATGGTATTGCCCGGTTCCGACAATCGGCGGTGCGGGGCGGCGTGGCCGGGCCCGGCGGGCCAGCAGTATGCTTCCCGGCCATGGAACTGAGCGGAAGCGCAGCGATTATCTCCGGCGGGGCGAGCGGGCTCGGCGAGGCGGCCGCCCGCGCGCTGGCGGCAGCGGGCTCCGCGGTGGTGATCGCGGACCTCAACGACGAGCGCGGCAAGGCGATCGCCGAGGAGATCGGCGGCCAGTTCGTGAAGACAGACGTGACCGACGAGGCCGCGGTCACCGCCGCGGTGGACGCGGCGGCCGGCGGGACGGCGCCGTTGCGGGTGGTGGTGAACTGCGCGGGCATCGGCTGGGCCGAGCGCACCGTCAACCGGGACGGCTCGCCGCACGGCCTGGCCGCGTTCCGCAAGGTCATCGACATCAACCTGATCGGGACCTTCAACCTGATGCGGATCGGGGCCGCGGCCATTGGCAAGACCGAGCCGGTGGACGCCGACGGCCAGCGCGGCGTCGTGGTCAGCACCGCGTCGGTGGCCGGGCTGGAGGGCCAGACCGGCCAGCTCGCCTACTCCGCCTCCAAGGGCGGGATCATCGGCATGACCGTCCCCGCCGCCAGGGACCTGTCGGCGATCGGGGTGCGGGTGAACACCATCTGCCCGGGCATCATCGACACCCCCATCTACGGGACCGGGCCCGCGGCCGACGAGTTCAAGGCCCGGCTGACCGCGCCGGTGGTGTTCCCGAAGCGGATGGGCACCGCGGCCGAGTACGCGCAGCTTGTCCGCGCGATTATTGAGAACGATTACCTGAACGCGGAAGTGTTCAGGTTCGACGGCGGTATCAGGTTCCAGCCCAAATGAGCGGCGACCAGGCCGCCGTGACCGTCGAGACCGACGGTCCGGTCGCGGTCATCACGATCAGCCGGCCGCAGGCGCGCAACGCGGTCAACGCGGCGGTGGCGCGTGGCGTGGCCGCCGCGCTCGACGAGCTGGATAGCAGCCCGGTCCTGCGGGCGGCGGTCATCACCGGCGCCGGCGGCAACTTCTGCTCGGGCATGGACCTGAAGGGGTTCCTGGCCGGGGAGGACCCGAGCGAGGGCGGGCGCGGCTTCGGCGGCATCGTGACCCGCCCGCCGGCCAAGCCGGTCGTGGCCGCGGTCGAGGGGTACGCGCTGGCCGGCGGCTTCGAGATCGCGCTCGCCTGCGACCTGATCGTCGCCAGCGAGGGTGCCCAGTTCGGGCTGCCCGAGGTCACTCGCGGGCTGGTGGCGGCGGCCGGCGGGCTGCTGCGGCTGCCCGCCCGCATCCCCTACCACCTCGCCATGGAGATCGCGCTCACCGGAGACCGGTTCCCGGCCGCCCGGCTCTACGAGGCAGGCCTGATCAGCCGGCTGGTCCCGGCCGGGGAGGCGCTGGCCGAGGCCACCACGCTGGCGGCCAGGGTCGCGGCAAACGCCCCGCTGGCGCTGGCCGCCACCAAGCGGATCGTGGCCGAGTCCGCCGACTGGCCCAGTGACGAGGCGTTCGGCCGCCAGGACGAGATCTCGCGGCCGGTGTTCACGTCCGCGGACGCCATGGAGGGCGCGGCGGCCTTCGCCGAGAAGCGCGCCCCCGTCTGGCGCGGCGAGTAAAAGGCCCGGGCCGCTATGCCTTTCGCGGCGGGCATTCCCCGCCGGCCGGCAACCGGCGGCTGTGCGCCGCGGACAGGTCCCGCCGCAAGCCGCTGACCAGCGCCGTCGGCCAGGGGCGGGCCAACGGCGCTGATGGGGCAGGGCGGGGCATCCCGGGCTAACCTGCGGCAGCTGCGCACCCTGGCCGGTCAGGGCCCGTAGGATCGATGGCCAGACGACACCAGGACACGGTTGGGGACTTGATGTGCGGAATCACCGGCTGCCTGGCGCTCAGCCTGGAGGCGGACCCGGACCAGGAATGGGTGCGTACCGCGACCGAGCGCATCGGCCACCGCGGGCCTGACGACGACGGGTACTACGCCGACCCCGATGTCGCGCTCGGCTACAAGCGGCTGTCCATCATCGACCTGTCCCCGGGCGGCCACCA
>DASQSC010000348.1:0-11125 GCA_035642555.1 Streptosporangiaceae bacterium
GATCGAGCACTCGGTGGCCGCTTTCGAGCAGGCCCCGGGGGTGGACGCGATCCTGGTCGTGATCACGCCCGGCCACGCCGGGACGGCCGCTGAGCTGCTCACCGCGGGTGGCTACCGGAAGGTCATGAAGGTCATCGAGGGCGGCTCCACCCGGCCCGAGTCCACCCAGCGGGCCATCGCCGAGCTCGGCGAGGAGGAGTGCAACGTGCTCTTCCACGACGCGGCCCGGCCGCTGGTGGACCAGGAGGTCATCGCGGGCTGCCTGGCGGCGCTCGGCGAGAGCCAGGCGGTCGGGGTCGCGGTCCCCTCGGCCGACACGATCGCCGTGGTCAGCCACGGGGTGATGACCGACATGCCGCAACGGGACAGCCTGGTCCGGTGCCAGACCCCGCAGGGGTTCCGGCTGTCGGTCATCCGCCGCGCCCATGAGCTAGCCGCCGCTGACCCCGCCGCCGGCCAGCTCGCCACCGATGACTGCGGGGTCGTGCTGCGCTACCTGCCCGAGGTCGGCGTGCGGGTGGTGCCGGGCAGCGAGCGCAACATCAAGATCACCTACCCGCGTGACCTCGACATCGCGGAGTCGATGTTCACGACTAGGGACGTCCCGTGACCCCCGCGCAGTTACTGGCTCCGCGATCCCGTCCGCAGGCTCGCCGGCGGGCAGGCACGCCGGGGCTCGGCGCCGGTCGCCCCCGGCAAGGCGCCGCCGAGACCTAGCCTGCTAGCGGGGCCGGCTGCCGGTGGTGACCAGGGCGCGCAGCCGGGACGACGCTCACGCCTTCCGCCAGCAGCTGGCTTACGCCGATGGCCGCGGCCACGCCGTGCCGTTCCGGAACCAGCCGCAGGGTCTCGCCCGCGGTGACCGTCTTGGGGTCGGCGCCAGCGGCGATCGACCTGACCACCCGGTCCCGGCTGATGACCCCGCGCATCCGCCCGTCGTTCCCGCGCACCGGCACCGACTCCGCGCCCAGTTCCCGCATCCGCCAGCCTGCCTGCTGCAACGTCTCGTGCTCACCGACCCACGCCCGTCCGGTGCGCGTGCCCCCTGCCGCTGCGACCACTGGCCTCTCCCGTAGACCGCGGCGGGCCGTCCGGCCCGCCTGCTCATCCCCCGGCTGCTGGGTCCATACAATCTGGCCCGGCTGCGAGAACGCTGAGAACGATCTGCGGAACGAGTGTGAGGCAGATGAGGCAAGGCGGATGCGGCAGATGGGGCGGATGCGCGCCGGCCGGATCAGCGCCGCGGCGGGCCGGGCTTACTGCGAGGCCACGCTCACCGCGGCAGCCGGCCCCCGTGATCACCGCTGCGGCGGCGCCCCCGGCATCAGGCTGCGGGGGCTGGTGAGGAACCCCGCGCCCCAGGACAAGTGCATCGTGACCAGAGCCGCAGGCAGCCGCGCCGCCACGCTGGCGGCCAGGCCCCTGGCCGCGGCGCCGGTCACGGCACCGATCCCGGCCAGGTAGGCGGCGGGGGCACAGAAGCCGAGCGCAAGCCAGCCGAGCCCGGGCGCCCCCGCCAGCGCGCCGGCCAGCCCGGCCAGCCCGGCGGCGATCCCGGCCGTGATCGCGAGCAGGGTCAGCGGCGGCGCCAGGTAGCGCAGGTTGATCGTGCCCGCGTGCTGGCGCGCGACCACCCGTCGCCAGCGGCCGTAGTGGAAGTACTGGCGGGCCAGCGCGGCCACGGTGGCCCGCGGCCGGTAGGTGACCCGGAGCCGGGGCTGGAACCAGATGAGCCCACCGGCCTGCCGGATCCGGTGGTTCATCTCCCAGTCCTCGGCTATCAGGTAGCTCTCGTCGTAGCCGCCCACCTGCTCCAGCGCGCTCCGCCGGTACACGCCCAGGTACACGCTGTCGACCGGGCCCGCCCTGCCCCCGGTGTGGAACCGGGCCGAGCCGACCCCGGCCGGGGAGGTCATGGCCCACGCCACCGCCTGCTCGAACGGGGACGCGCCCTCGGCGGCCATGATTCCGCCCACGTCGTCCGCGCCGGTCTCCTGCAGCGTCTGGACCGCCTGCAGCAGGTAGCCGGGCGGGATAAGGGCGTGGCCATCCACCCGGGCCACGATCGGGTGCCGGGACGCCTTGATCGCCAGGTTGTTCGCGGCCGGCCGGAGCCCGGTCGGGTTGGGTATCACGGTGACCCGGGAATCCGCCGCCGCCAGTTGGCTGGCGATCGCCAGGGTCGCGTCCCGGGACGGGCCGACCGCGAGCACCACCTCGAGGCCGCCCGGGTAATCCTGGGCCAGCACGTGCCGGACGGCCTCAGCGAGGTGCCGCTCCTCGTTCCGGACTGGCATGATCACTGAAACCGGAGTCCGGGTCGTGATGGCAGGCCGGACGCCGGGCGGGCCGGGGCGTGACTCGTTCATGTCCGGCCTCACGTTATCGCGCTGGCCCGGTTACAGTGCCGAGTCCTCCAGCATCTCGGTGACCAGCGCGGCGATCGGGGACCGTTCCGAGCGGACCAGGGTCACGTGCGCGAACAGCGGGTGCCCCTTCAGCTTCTCGATCACCGCCACCACGCCGTCGTGCCTGCCCACCCGCAGGTTGTCGCGCTGCGCGATGTCGTGCGTGAGAACCACCCGCGAGCCCGCCCCGATCCGGGACAGCACCGTGAGCAGCACCCCCCGTTCCAGCGACTGGGCCTCGTCCACGATCACGAACGAGTCGTGCAGCGACCGGCCGCGGATGTGGGTGAGCGGCAGCACCTCGAACATGTCCCGGTGGATGACCTCGTCGATCACGTCCTGGCTGGTCACCGCCGACAGGGTGTCGTAGACGGCCTGCGCCCACGGGTTCATCTTGTCCGCCTCGGAGCCGGGCAGGTAACCCAGTTCCTGCCCGCCGACCGCGTACAGCGGCCGGAACACCACCACCTTGCGGTGCTGGCGCCGGTCCATCACCGCCTCCAGGCCGGCGCACAGGGCCAGGGCCGACTTGCCGGTGCCCGCGCGCCCGCCCAGCGAGACGATGCCAACGTCCTGGTCGAGCAGCAGGTCGATGGCGATCCGCTGCTCGGCGCTCCGGCCGCGCAGCCCGAAGGCCTCCCGGTCGCCGCGGACCAGCCGGACGGTCTTGTCCGGCAGCACCCGGCCCAGCGCACTGCACCCGCCGATGGTCCCGGACGCCAGCACCAGGCCGGTGTGGCAGGGCAGGTCGCGGGCGGCCTCGCAGTCGACCGTCCCCTTCTCGTACAGCGCGTCGATCTCCTGCGGGCTGACGCTCAGCTCCCGCATGCCGGTCCAGCCAGAATCGACCGGCAGCTCGGCCCGGTACTCCTGCGCGGTCAGCCCGATCGACGCGGCCTTCACCCGCAGCGGCAGGTCCTTGCTGACCAGGACCACGTCCTCGCCCTCGGCAGCCAGGCTCGCCGCCACCGACAGGATCCGGGTGTCGTTGTCCGGGAGCCGCAGCCCAGGCGGCAGCACCTGCGCGTCCGCATGGTTGAGCTCCACCCGGATCGTCCCCCCGGTCCCGCTGATCGGCAGGTCAGCATCGAGTCGCCCGTGGTTTATCCGCAGGTCATCCAGGTGCCGCAGGGCCTGCCGGGCGAAGTACCCGAGCTCGGGATGGTGGCGCTTGGCCTCCAGCTCGGTGATGACCACGACCGGCAGCACCACGCTGTGCTCGGCGAACCTGCCGATGGCGCCGGGGTCGGCCAGCAGCACGCTAGTGTCGAGCACGTACGTGCGCCGGGGACCGTCCTGGTCGCGGGTGCCGGCACTGCGGGAACTGGCTTGCCGCGCGGCGCGGCGGGCAGCAGAACTGGCCACTCGTTCTCCCCTGGGCGCCGGATCGCGGCGCCGTGTCGGACACAGACGTGTCGATGAGACCGGGACCGGCCCAGGAAGGGCCGGGCACCGGCCCTTCGCCTGTCTCGCCCGCGTGCCTGGGCACGAAGCTCGAGAATCTCGAGGGCCTTCCCGGCGGGCGGCACCGCACCGCCCGTCCTTGCTCACGACGGTACCTGCCAGGGGCGGTTTCCCGGAAGGCCCCCCGGCGGCCCGCGGGCCCTCAGGTGCCGAACCGGCGGTGCCGCGCGGCGTAGGAACGGAGCGCGCGCAGGAAATCCACCCGGCGGAAGGCGGGCCAGTAGGCGTCGCAGAAGTAGTACTCCGAGTGGGCGCTCTGCCAGAGCAGGAACCCGGACAGCCGCTGCTCGCCGGAGGTCCTGATCACCAGGTCCGGATCCGGCTGCCCGGCGGTGTACAGGTGCTCGGCGATGTGCTCGACATCGAGGATCTCGGCCAGTTCCTCGATGCTGGTGCCCTTGCTGGCCTGCTCGAGCAGCAGCGACCGCACCGCGTCCGCGATCTCGCGCCGGCCGCCGTAGCCCACGGCCACGTTGACCTGCAGCCCGGGGCTGCCGCCTGCCGCCTCAGCCGCATCCTTGAGCACGGCGGCGGTCTCCGCTGGCAGCAGGTCGAGCGCGCCGACCAGCTTGATGCGCCAGTTTTCCGCGGCCAGCCGCCGGATGGTCTGCTCGATGATTCCCAGCAGCGGGTCCAGCTCCCCGGCGGGCCGGGCCAGGTTGTCGGTGGACAGCAGCCAGAGGGTGACCACCTCGACGCCCGCCTGGCGGCACCATTGCAGCAGCTCGAAGATCTTGTCGGCGCCCTTCTGGTAGCCGCCGCTGACGTCCGGCAGTCCTGCCCAGGTCGCCCAGCGGCGGTTGCCGTCGCACATGACGCCGACATGCCGGGGGATCGCCTGCGGGGAGAGCGAAGCCTCCAGCCGGTGCTCGTACAGCCGGTAGACGAGGTCGCGGAGCCTCATTCGCACCATCCCTCACCATAAGGTGACGTATTACCGGCTGCGTGCCTGCGCAAGAACCGTATCCAAGATTTTGCCCGGAAGGGGCCAGGTCATCCGGGCCCCCTCCGGGCAGCAACGGGCCGGCCGGCTCAGGCGATGGCGTCGACGAGGGCGGCGTCCAGCCCGGCGAAGGACGTGAGGTACTCCTTGCGCTCCCGCTTCATCCGGTCGGCCATCGCCTCGTACTCAGCCAGCCGGCCGAGCCGCTGGTAGAGCCGGCGCGGCTGCAGGATCTCGAGGTCGTCGGCGCCGGGCACGGACTCGGCGACCTGGTAGCCGAAGTCCTGGTCGTCGGCCCAGGTGATCGTCTCCGTCGCGATGGCCGCCACGATCGCGGACGAGACCGGGATCGTGACCTTCTTCGAGTCCGGGTTGTCCTCGCCGCCGCCGACCCGGCCGGTGTTGAGCACGTACGCCTGCAGCGGATGGGCTTCCAGCAGCTCCAGCATCCGGTTGCCCATGTCCGCCATGTTCCGCGGGAAGAACGGGTTGGTGCCGGGCACGCGCAGGAACTTGCCCTCCTCGTCCTTGCCTCCGGCGGAGGTCCCGGTGGTCTCCCCGAGCATGAAGTAGGCGGCCGCCTGCGCCGGGCTCAGTTTCGCCACCCCCGGCACGATGTTCTCGTTCCGGTTCAGGATCAGCAGGAACTCCGCGGCCGGGATCTCGGTCGCCGGCCACGGGTCGACGTAGGAGAACGGCCAGGTAGTCCGCCCGTTCTTGGTGTACGAGGTGTCGAAGAAGTCGACCGTGCCGGTCTCGTCCACCGACACGTTCTCCAGGTAGGCCGCCGGGCGGGTGGTCGCCCGGTAAATGGCGGGCTCGTACCGCGGGTCGAGCCCGAATGTCTTGGCGAAGCAGCCGTTCTCGGTCGCGTACACCCGCCCGTCCGGCATCAGCCCGACGAAGTCGTCCTGCGCGGGCTTGCTGCCCAGCTGCGTGGTGAAGGTCGTGGTGGTCTTGCCGGTGCCGGAGAGGCCGACGATCAGCACGCACCGGGGCCGCCCGCCGGCCGGGATCACCTTGCACCCGGCGTGCAGCGCCAGCCCGCCGCGCCCGTAGACGATGTTGTTCCACATCCGGAGCCCGCCCTTCTTGGACTCACCGAAGTAGTCCGAGTTCAGGACCCGGGTGACGTTGGCGGACAGGTCCACGGCGATCAGCCGGTCGTCCGGGTAGCCGGGCGCTGGCAGGTTGGGGGTGTAGATGACGGTCGTGTCCGGCTCCCAGGCCGCCGGGTCGTAGCCGTCCCCGGCCGGGTAGTAGAGCTGCTGCTGCATGCCGGCCACGTTGGCGTTCGCTGCTTCCATGACGAGCCGCGCCCTGGTGCGGAACGCGGGGTCGGCGCCGATGTAGCCGTCCACCACGACCATGTGGCAGCCGGCGATGTAAGCATCCTGGGCCGCTGCTACCTGGTCGAATTCCTCGCGGGTGATCGTCTGCCTGGTGGCATTCGTGGAGTCATCGACCAGGAAGGTCGACCGGGTACTGCGGGAATCAACACGCGCCTTCACGGCGACATTGCCGAACTCCGTGAGCTGACTGTTCGGCATTTTCTCCGATAGCTCGCGCAGGCGCTCAGCCGACGGATTCCACTCCACTCTTGCGGCTTTTATCTCGTGCCCCACAGTGCTTGCTCCTCCTTCTGGCGCGCCGGCAGCGCGCGCCTGACCCGGGCGGTCCCGCCGGGGCGCGGCACGACCGCCGCCCGGGAATCATCCGCGGGCAGCGCGCTGCGCCAGACCATGCGGGATTGGAGGAGCATACCCAGGCATGGCGGAATTAAATATCCGGATCTGCGCCGAGCGCCAAAATGAGCCGGTCTCCGCACGCCAGCCGGCAGGCGCGGGGAGCGCGTTTCTCGCGGATTTGGTTTAGACCTTTGGTATAAACCCTTTCCGGAAATTCCGCGCTGGCAGGGAGCTTTTCCGCCCCGTCGCGGCCCGGCTCAGGACGCCTGCGGGCCGCCCGCCCGCACCTGCTCCACCTGGCGGAGCGCTTCGCGCAGTTCCCCGAGCCACGACTCCTCGTGCTCGCCGACCAGTCGCACGCACCACGCCAGCGCGTCGCTGCGACTGCGGGCGACCCCCGCGTCGACCAGGGTGTCAAGGACGCGGCGCTCCGACTGCCGGAGGCGGGTCATCACCGGAGCCGACAGTGTGGTGAACATCACTTTCCGGCCCTCGCACAGCACGCCCCACGAGACCTTGCGCCCGTACATCCGCTCCACCTCGCGGGCGATCTCGATCCGGGCGTCGCGGGTGTCCTCGCGGAACCGCCGGGCCCGTCCCAGCGCCGCCGCGGATGCCTCGGTACCGGAGCGCCCGGCGGCGCCCGCCTCGCCAGACTCGCCCGATTCGCCCGCGGTCCCGCCGTCCGCTGGCGCGGTCCCGCCGTCCGCTGGCGCGGTCCCGCCCTCCGCTGGCGCGGCGCCGCCGTCCCCGGCTGCCCCGGCCGGCTCGGCCGCTGTCCCCGGCAGGTGCCCGATGACCGTGATCTCCTCGCGGTCCACCTGGATCTCGGGCGGGCCGGTGAACCACTCATCCGGCATCCGACCGGCGAACCACCCGCGCAATTCCTCGGCCAGCACCGGCGACGCTACCCGTTCATCTGTACTCATGTAATCATGATTACACGGCACTCCTCTCCTGACAAGACCGCCGCCCCGCCCCTTCACCCGGGCGCCAGCAGCGCCCGATCCGCGATGATCAAACGATTGGGTCACACCTGACTGCACCAATCGTTTGATCATCAAGCGGCACGACGGGGCGAACGGCACGAGGGGGCGAACGGCACGACCAAGCAAGCGGCACGACCGGGCAAGCGGCACGACCTGGCAAGCGGCACGACGGGGCGAACGGCACGACGGGGCGGGGCAGGCCCGGCCCGCAGAGAGCGGGCTTGGCCCGGGAGCTGGCCTGGTCAGCCGACCGGGGAGGCTGCCGCGCGGGTGGCCAGCACCGGGGCCACTGCGACCGCGCCGGCGAACGCGCTGCCCGCCAGCTGGGCGGGCACGACCTGGACCCGCATCCCCGGCTGCGGTGCCTGGAGCATCATGCCCTTGCCGAGGTAGATGGCGACGTGCGAGATGTAGCCGGGCGCGGTCGGGTCGGTCCGGTAGAAGAGCAGGTCACCGGGCTGGAGGCGGCTCACGGGCACGGCCGGCCCGGTCCGGGCCTGGTCCGCCGCGACCCGCGGCATGCCCACCCCGGCCCGGGCGAACGCCCATTGCACCAGCCCGGAGCAGTCGAACTGGCTCGGCCCGGCGGCCCCCCACACGTACGGCATGCCCACCCGGCTCAGGGCGGCATGCAGCATCACCGAGGTCTGCCGCCGGGTGAGCGCGACGCCGGGCGACGCGGCCAGGGCGCGGCCCGGCCGGCCGGATGACCCCGCCGCTCCCCGCTGCCCGGCCTTGCTCATCCCCGGCACCGGTCCCGCGAGCTGCTCCACGTGCGTGCCGTGCGGCAGCATCGCCCGGATCCGGGCCCGGAGCCGGGCGGGCCGGGCGTGCGGCGCGCTGACCAGGATCGCGTTCCCGAGCGGGAACCCCAGCGACCGGGCGACCGGGTGCGAGATCACCGCGTCCACGCCCCCGATGCCCACCGTGCCGACCCCGCCGACCCGCAGCCCGAGCGTGCGCCGCCCGGCGATCCGGACGGTTCCGCCGAGCGGCACCCGGTCGTCCCGGCTCATGGTGTAGGAGATCGCGATCCCGCCGTCGGCGACGCTGCGCCACAGCGACTTCTTGTCCGCGGTTGGCCGCGCCGCAAACTGGCGGAACGCTACCGGGTCGACCCCGAGTATGGCTGTGAACTTGCCGTTCACCCGGATCTGGGCGGCGTCGACCGGCTGCGCCGCGACCACCCGGGGCAGCCGCTGGACCGCCGCCGCGGTGGCCGCTGGCAGCGCTCGGTGGGACACGATCAGCAGGTCCGCCGACAGCCGCGGCACGTCGGAGACTGCGGAACGGTTGGCTGCCAGCGACCGCCCTGCGGCAGCCGGGGCCCGGCTTCCGCCGCCCCCCGGAACCGGCGACAGGGTGGCCTGGGCGGGTACGTCGGCGCTGGTGACGAGGACAGCTAGGGCGACGGCGGGCAGCGCGGCCAGCATTCGCACCGCCGCTCGCGCCCGCCGGCGCGCCGCCAGCCGTCGCGGGGCCGGAGCGAATGCCCGCATCGGCCGGAATGTCACGGCGCGGTTCATACCCACGTCCCGGGCTGCTTTACCCGTCCGCCTAGCCAGGGCGGGCCTCGCCTGGCGGGCCGGCCGGGTAGGCAAGTTCGGCCCGCAGCTCTTCCTGGCCGGTCACCGGGGCCCGGCAGCTGAACTCCCGGCACACGTACGCGGCAGGTGCCCCGTTCACCAGCGGCCGCCCGGCCAGTAGCGGGATGCCGCCCGGCTGCTGGCCGGTGCCGAGCGCGATCACCGCCCCGGGCGGCGCCGCCAGCTGCGCGGTCAGGTGCAGCGCCGCGGTCCGCGGGTCGCCCGCCGGGCCCACCACCGCGATTTCCGCCGGGCCGGCCACCACCGCCTCCGCCACCGCCAGCCCGGCGCCGGCGGCACGCGGGAACCTCGCGGCGAGCTCGCCCACCGGCCCCAGCGCCGCCAGCGAGGCCTCGCGGTGACGGGCGGACCCGGTCAGCGCCGCGTAGCTGAGCAGTGCCCCGGCCGCGGCGAACGTGCCGGACGGCGTGGGGCCGTCGGCGGGATCAGCCGGGCGGTAGAGCAGCCGCTCGCCGTCATCCGCGGTGTCGTAGAAACCGCCGCCCGGCGCGCCGAACCGCGCCAGCGCTGTGTCCAGCAGGTCGCCTGCCAGCCCGGCCCAATGGTCATCACCGGTCACGCCGGACAGCACCAGGAACCCCTCCGCCACGCAGGCGTAGTCCTCCAGCACGCCCCCGCTGGGCCCGGCGGTGCCGTCCCGGGAGGTGCGCGCCAGCCGGCCGTCGGCCAGGTGCACCCGCTCCAGCAGCCCGGCGGCGTCCCGCGCCGCCGCGGTGAGGCCGGGGTCGCCCAGCAGCAGCCCGCACTCGGCCAGCGCGGCGATGGCCAGCCCGTTCCAGGCCGCGACCACCTTGTCGTCGCGGCCCGGGCGCACCCGCTGCTCCCTGGCCGCGAGCAGCTGCCCGGTGATCTGCTCGGAGCGGGCGGGGTCAGCGGGCTCGGCGTGGCGCTGCAGCACCGACCGGCCGTGCTCGAACGTTCCCTGCTCGGTCACCCCGAACTCGTCCGCCGCGTACCGGCCGTCCGCGGCGCCGAGCGCGGCGGTCAGCTCGGCCGGGGTCCAGGTGTAGAACCTGCCTTCCTCCCCCTCGCTGTCGGCATCGAGCGCGGACGCGAACCCGCCCTCGGGGGTGCGCAGCTCGCTGATGAGCCAGCCGCACGTCTGCGCCGCCACCCGGCGGGCCAGCCGGTCGCCGGTGCGCCGCCACAAATGCGCGTAGGCCCGGGCCAGCAGGGCGTTGTCGTAGAGCATCTTCTCGAAGTGCGGGACCACCCACTCCGCGTCCACCGAGTAGCGCGCGAAGCCCCCCGCCAGCTGGTCGTACATGCCGCCGCGGGCCATCGCCGCGGCAGTGCCGGCCGCCATCTCCAGCGCCTGGACGCGCGGCTGGCTGTCCGCGTTGCCTGGCCCGCCGCCAGCCCGTTCGGAATGCCGGAGGAGAAATTCCAGCACCATCGACGGGGGGAACTTGGGCGCCTGGCCGAACCCGCCGCGGTCAGCGTCGTACTGGCCGGCCAGCGTGGTGACCGCCTGGTCGCAGCGGGCGGCCAGGCCGACGGCCGGGGTCTCGGCCCGCCACGGCCCCGCCCGCTCGGCCAGCGCCGCGGCGATCTGGCCAGCCTGCCCGGTGACGCTGCTGCGGTCCTCCCGCCAGGCCTTCGCCACCCCGAGCACCAGCCGCTGGAAGTACTCGCGCGGGAAGTAGGTGCCGCAATAGAACGGCTCCCGGTCGGGGGTCAGGAAGACCGTCATCGGCCAGCCGCCCTGGCCGGTCATGGCCTGGGTCGCGGTCATGTAGACCGCGTCCACGTCGGGGCGTTCCTCCCGGTCAACCTTGATCGCCACGAGGTTCTCGTTCAGCAGCCGGGCGGTCTGCGGGTCCTCGAACGACTCGTGCGCCATCACGTGGCACCAGTGGCAGGCGGAGTAGCCCACCGAGAGCAGCACCGGCACGTCCCGCTCCCTGGCCTCGGCGAATGCCTCGTCGCCCCACTGCCACCAGTCCACCGGATTGCCGGCGTGCTGGAGCAGGTACGGGCTCGTCGCGTGCCTGAGCCGCTCTGCCATGTCTCCATCATGACCCGG
>DASQSC010000349.1:0-5589 GCA_035642555.1 Streptosporangiaceae bacterium
GTACGTGAAGACCCGGATGTCCGAGGGCGCCAGCGCGGCCGATGCCCACCGCCTCCTCGGCCTGCAGATCGAGAGCGGCCAGCCGGTGGCGGCCGGCCGCGGCCCGCGGGCCCGGTTCCTGGTCCTGCTCGCCGAGCATGATCCCTACGCGGCCGAGTTCCAGGAGTACTTCCTCAAGACCGAGGGCTACCTGGTTGAGGCGGTGTTCGATGAAGCGTCGGCCAGAAGGATCTTTACCCATCACGCGCCCGGCCTGGTGGTGGTCGAGGTCCTGATCTCGGGCGGCTCGGGGTATGAGCTGTGCCGCTATTTCAAGCGGGCCGGCAGCGCGCCGGTGGTTGCGGTGTCTGCGCTGGAATGCCGGGACGAGGCGGTGGCGGCCGGCGCTGACGCGTTCCTGCTGAAGCCGGTCGATCCGCTCCAGTTCGTCTCGACGGTCCGGGACCTGCTGGGGTCGAGTGCCTTCCTCAGCCCGCAGCAGGAGACAGCCACCTTATGACCGACCGGCTCCTCAGCGGCCATCAACCGCTCGATGACGTGCTCGGCGGGGGCCTGCCCGCGAATGCGATCAGCCTCATCATGGGCCGGCCCGGGAGCGGGAAGACGATCGTCGCCCAGCAGTACGTCTTCCGCAATGCCACGCCGGAGCGTCCCGCTGTCTACCTCTCCACGGTGTCGGAGCCGCTCGAGAAGATCGTCCGCTTCGGTCAGAGCCTGGACTTCTTCGATCGCGCCGCGATCGGGCGCTCGGTGTTCTATGAGGACCTGGGGGCCACCCTGAGCCGGGATGGCCTCAGCGGGGTGACCAAGTACGTTACGGGGCTCCTCAGGGAGCGTCGCCCGGGCCTGATCGTCATCGACAGTTTCAAGGCGCTCCCGGCAGTTGCCAGCGGGCATGGCGAGTTCCGGCGGTTCCTGCATGACCTCGCCGGGAGGCTGAGCACGTTCCCCCTCTCCTCGTTGTGGGTGGGCGAGTACGAAGGTAACGAGATCGGCTCGCTGGCCGAGTTCGCGATCGCCGACGCCATCCTGGATATGACCACTGCCGCGTACGGCCAGCGGCGGATCCGGTTCATGCAGGTCAGGAAACTGCGGGGGAGCAACTTCCGGTCCGGGCTGCACGCGTACCGGCTGAGTGCGAGCGGCCTGCACCTGTTCCCGCGGCTCGCGGACGCGCCGATCGAGCAGGCCTACGCGATGACTGAGGTGCGGGAGTCGTCGGGGATCGCCGTCCTCGACGCGATGCTCGGCGACGGCTACTGGCCGGGCGCGTCCACGCTCGTCGCTGGACCCTCCGGCTCTGGCAAGACGCTGATGGGGCTTCACTTCATCTTCAACGGCGCGCGCCGGGGGGAACCCGGGGTGATCGCCACCCTGCAGGAGAACGCCTCCCAGCTTCGCCGGGTCATGGCCGGCTTCGGATGGTCCCTCGATGAATCCGGCGTCGGGCTGATGTACCGCTCGCCGATCGATATCTACATCGACGAATGGGTCTATGAGCTGCTGGAACTGGTGAAGAAGACGGGAGCCCGGCGGGTGCTCATCGACAGCCTGGCTGACCTCCGGATGGCAGCGGGCGACGATGTGCGGTTCCGGGAGTTCGTCTTCTCGCTGGTGCAGCGGTTCTCGTTGCAGGGCGTCAGCGTCATGATGACGCTCGAGCTGCCCGATCTCTTCGATTCCCGCCGCCTGTCAGACACCGCAATGTCGGCGCTATCAGACAACGTGGTGCTGTTCGGCTACGCGAGGGAGGGTGACTCGATCGGGCGGACGATCACGGTCATCAAGACCCGCGCGAGCGGGCACGACCCCGGCGTGCGCCAGTTCTCCATCGAGCCTGAGGGCATCGTCCTGCAGCAGCGCTGACCTGGCACACGCCGAGTGCCGGGCCACGTCACGGCGCCGCTGTCGCTCGCCGCAGCCATCCGGCCAGCGAGCTGACCGGGCGCGCAGCGGGCTCCTCGGCCCGTTCCGCCAGCCCGAACCCCGGGCCGGCGGGCGGCCGGCCGGCGATTGTCACCGGTCGCAGTCCCGGCAGCGAGAGCCGGCCGGCATAGGGGGGCCAGAAGGCCGGCAGCACGCCGAGTCCGGCCTGCGCGGCGAGCACCCGTGCCTGGATGCCGCTGATCTCCATCGCCACCCGGTAGCTCGTCAGGCCGGCCTCGGCCAGCGCCTGCCCGTAGTACTCCCATTCGGTGCTGTCCAGCGGCGCCGCGATGAGGCCAGCCGCGCCGACCTCGTCAGCGGGCGCGCGGCGCCGGGCAGCCAGCGGGTGGTCCGCCGCCACGAACAGGACGACCCGGCTGCCGTGCAGCGGCGTGTACCGCACGTCGGGGGGCAGCTGGCAGTGCATCACGTAGGCGAGGTCGGCCTCGCGTGCCCGGACGGCCTCGACCATCTGCCGGCTGGTCCCGAACCGGAGCGAGATGGCGGTGCCCGGGTGGGACCGGATAAACGGCGCTACCAACGAGGCGAAGAAGAACTCCTGCTCGAACGCGATGCTGGCGGCCAGCCTCACCCGCCCGGCCTGTCCCCTGGCCAGGCCGTTGATCTGGGCGCTGACCTCCGTGACGTCGTTCAGCGTCCGCCGCGCCAGGGCGTAGAGCGCCTCCCCGGCCGCCGTGAGCCTGACCCGGCGTCCCCGGTAGCTGAGCAGGCTGGTGCCGAACGCCCGCTCCAGCGCCTGGACGTGGAACGACACGGTGGGCTGGCTGATCATGAGGCTGCGGGCGGCGGCCGAGTATCCGCCCTGTTCCGCGACCGCGGCGAAGATCCGGAGCCGGGTCAGCGACAGATCGGGCGGGCAGGGCCGGGCGCCCGGCGAGGTGTCATAGAGAGATTCGATCTAACTATTGAACATGCCAGCTTGCCCGTATGGAAGGGCGGCCGTACGTTGACGACAGCTCAGCAGACGGCCATCCGGAGGTGGTAGCCGATGAAGTTCCGGATCCAGCCGCACGTGCGGCTGCAGGAATGGGTGGCGGAGGAGCACGGCTATTTCCGCGAGGCCGGGCTCGACTACGAGTTCGAGCAGAGTCTCGCCGGGTCGGCGGTCACGACGTCCCCGGTCCGGCCCGCCGAGGCGGCTCCGGCGGAGTTCGCCCGGGGCGCCCTGGAGGACATGGCGCAGGGCCGAAGCTGCGACATCTCTGCCGCCTGCCACTGGGCCGTGAACACCGCGGCGACCGGGCAGGGCGGCCGGATGTGGGGAAAGGCGTACTCGGTCTGCCCGTCCGGGATCTTCGCGGCCCCGGACTCCGGTTACCGCCGGCCTGAGGACCTGGCGGACGTGGCCGTCGGGGTGGGCTACCACTCGGGCAGCCACTACTCGGCCCTGCAGGCCCTTGAGCAGTACCTGGAACGCCCGCAGATCAAGCTGACCTTCGTCGGCCTCCCCTACGACCGGGTGCGGCTGATGCTCGAGCGGCAGGTGCCGGCCGTGAACGTCTTCGGACCGCAGTACTACGTGCTCGAGCAACAGGGGTTCCGCAAGATCGCCGACACCACGTTCATGATGGGGTTCCTGGTGAGCGAGGAAGCCGGCCAGGGCGACGTGGAACGGTACTTCGAGGCCCTGCGGCACGCCCAGCGCGACATCGATCTCGAGCCCGAGCGGTACAAGCACTACTGGCTGCGCGAGATGCCCGAGGACATCCAGGGCCTGGTGGACGTGCGGCGGTTCGGTCCCGGGGAGCGGATCGTGACCGAGCCGTACACCCGTGAGATGTTCGAGCAGACCCACCGCTGGCTGCGGACCTGGGACCTGCTCGGCCCCGGCCCGATGGCACGCCCGGACTACGACCAGGCGGTGGTCGCCTGAGGCCGTTCCTGGCTGCGGCCGTGCCCCCGAGCGGCCCCCCGGCCGCGGCCGCTAGGCCGCGACGGGGAGCCGGGCCGGGCCGCGCAGGTTGATACGGCCGTTCCAGC
This sequence comes from Streptosporangiaceae bacterium, assembly GCA_035642555.1. Taxonomy (GTDB): domain Bacteria; phylum Actinomycetota; class Actinomycetes; order Streptosporangiales; family Streptosporangiaceae; genus JAIRTY01. The sequence continues at coordinate 3,928 of DASQSC010000349.1, forward strand.
GAACCTCGCCGGCCAGCGCCAGCCCCGGCAGCAGGGCGAGCATGCGCTCGAACGTGATGGCCGCCTCCAGCCGCGCCAGCGAGGCGCCCAGGCAGTGGTGCAGCCCCGCGCCGAAGGACACGTGCTGGCGCGCGTTCTCCCGGTCGACCCGCAGCTCGGCGGCATCCGGCCCGAAGCCGCGCTCGTCCCGGTTCGCGGCGGCGAGGCTGAGCATGACGAACGCGCCCGCCGGGATCTCGGTCCCCGCCACCTCCATCGGCTCCAGCGTGATCCGGCGGCTGGCCTGGACCGGGCTGTCGTAGCGGAGGAACTCCTCGACCGCGTTCGGGATCAGGCCAGGGTCGCGCCGCAGCAGCTCGAGCTGACCGGGATTGCGCAGCAGCGCCAGCGTGCCGCCCGCCAGCAGGTTGACCGTGGTCTCGTGGCCGGCGATGTACAGCAGCAGCGTCTGCGCGATCAGCTCGTCGTTGTCGAGCACGTCGCCGTCGTCTTCGGCGTTGATGAGCGCGGTGAGCAGGTCATCGGCGGGGTGGCGGCGCTTCCAGGCGATCATCTCGGCGGCGAGGCCGGACAGTTCCTCGTCGGCCGCCATGATCGCGGCCGAGACGTCCGGGTCGTTGACCGGCTCCAGCGACCGGACCAGCGTGCCGGTCAGCTCCCGGATCCGGGCATGGTCGGCCGGCGGCGTGCCGAGCATCTCCGCGATCACCGCGAACGGGAGCGGGAAGGCCAGCGACTCGACCAGGTCCGCCTGCCCGGCCCGGGCGATCTGGCCGAGCATGCCGTCGGCCAGCTCGGTGATCCGCGGCCGCAGCTTCTGCACGCTGCGCGGGGTGAACGCCCGCGACACCAGCTTCCGCAGCCGGGTGTGATCCGGCGGGTCGCGGTCCAGCATGGACAGCCCGTCGGTGCGCGCCTGGTTGCCGGACTCGCGCAGTTCCACCAGCGGCCCGGTCACGTTGTGGTCCTCGACCGACAGGCCCGGCGCCCGCAGCAGGCCGGACACGTCGTCGTACCTGGTGAGCAGCCAGAACCCGATCGGGTGCTGGTACACGGGCGCAGCCTCGCGCAGCCGCGCGTACTGCGGGTAGGGGTCGTCGGTGAATCCGGGCGCGAACGGGTCGAACAACGGCCCGGCGGAGGTGGTCGCGGGCATCGCGGCAGTCCCTTCTGGGGAGCCCGGGCGGGTGCCCGGGCCGGGCGTGGGCCGGTTCGCGGCCACGGGGCTGGTCGCAAACGCGGCGTCTATCTCATACACCGGGTCTACCACATACACGGTGTCTTTCACATACTTTGTGTATGTTACTAGACTAAGAGAATGCCAGATGTCAAGAGCCGCCGGGAGATGTACTCGGAGGCGACCAGGGCGGCGCTGCTCGACGCGGCCACGGCACTGTTCGCCGAGCGCAGCTACCTGGGGACGTCGCTGGAGGACGTGGCGTCAGCCGCCCGGGTGACCCGGGGCGCGGTCTACCACCACTTCGCCGGTAAGCAGGCGCTGTTCGAGGCGGTCCTGGACCAGCAGGAGCTGCGGGCCGATGCCGAGATCGTGGCCGCGGCGGTCGCGGCCGATCCGTGGGAGTCGGCGCTGCAGGCACTGGACGCCTTCCTCGGCAAGTGCTGCGACCCCGAGTACGGCCGGCTGGTATGGGTGGAGGGCCC
>DASQSC010000350.1:0-5191 GCA_035642555.1 Streptosporangiaceae bacterium
GGGCAGCGCTTCCGGCGGGCAGAGGCGCGCGCCCTGTACGCGGAGGGGCTGACCATGGCCGAGCTGGCCACCGTTTTCGGGGTCAGCCGCCAGCGCGTGTCGATGCTGCTGCGGGAGCAGCCGGCAGCGGCCCCCGCCGCGGCCACCCGGGCCGGGGCTGCGGGGTGACGAGCGAGATGAGACCCGGGACCGGCAGGCGCTTGCCCCCGCCTCGCACCCAGCCGGGAGGGGAGGTGACGGTGCGGGGTGATGATCGCCGGCCCGGGACGCGGCGATCATCCGGGCCTGCGGGGGCCGCCAGCCCGAGCTAGGCCGGCAGTCCAGGCGCTGGCATCAGGCCCGTGGGGGCAGGTATCCGGGGGTTCCGGGGACGGCCGCCCGCGGCCGTCCCCGGAACCCCCGAAGCCGGGAGCCCGATCAGCTACCGCACCGCCCGCGGGCCGCCGGCCCGCGGGCTCCGCTCACTTGGAGTTGTAGTTGAAAGGCTTCGAGCCGTGCAGCCGGGTGGTCCTGGGGCCGGGCAGGGTGGACGGGTTCACGAACTTGCTCCCGTCCGGCCCGGCCTTCACCGCCAGGTGGGTGGCGCTGCCGCGCAGCAGCTGGTGCCAGGTGAGGAACCATTCGGTCCACCCGTCATCCCACTTGCCGGCCGCCGGGCTGCCCACGACCGTGACCGGATCCCCCGGGTTCGCCAGGTCGTAGTAGGTGTGGGAGTGAGCCGGCGACACGTTCACGCAGCCGTGGCTGACGTTGACATGCCCCTGCTGGGCCACCGACCAGTAGGCGTCGTGGATGTAGTTGCCGCTCCAGGTGAACCGGACCGCGAACGGCACCAGCACGTTGTAGCCGTTGCCCTTCATCCGGGTCGGGTTCCCCTTCTCGATGGTCAGGTAGGTCCCGTTGGCCGTGTCCTTGCCGGGCTGTCCGGTGCTGATCGGCCAGTTCCCGATCTCCTTGCCCTTGTAGAACACCTTCATGTAGTGGGTCCGCGTGCTCGCCACGGTGATCAGCGAAGCACCGATCCGGAAGTCCTGGGTGAGGTTGGCGGTGCCGTACACGTGCGGCGCGATCCGCAGCCCGTCGAAGTGCCCCTTGAAGGACACCTGGGTGTGCTGCGGCCAGTAGTTCTGCGGCCGGAACACCAGCGTCTGGTCGCCGTCCCAGTACCAGGCCCCCGCCACCGGCTTGGAGGTCTTCAGCGACATCGCCTTCTCGACCGCGTACTTGCGGGTGACCGGCTGGCTGAAGGTCAGCATGATGGGCATGCCGACACCGTAGGTCTGGCCGGCGCCCTCGAAGATCGAGACCGAGTAGCTCGCGGACGGGGTAAGCGTCCGGAACGAGCTGGTCTGCTTGACGGCCTTGCCATTCGGGCCGGTCCCGGTCGCCGTGACCGTGTACCGGGTATCGGTATGCAGCGTCCAGTTGGGGCGCCAGGACGTATGCGCGTGGTTGAGCTTGCCGTACACCGGGGTCCCGCCAGAGGTCACCGTGACCTTGCTGAGGCTGGCGTGGCTCGCGGAGACCTTGATGCTGGCGTCCGTCCTGATGCCTGAGGCCCCGTTCGCCGGCGTGATCGCCAGGTGTGAAGCCGGGCTGGGCCGGGCCGCCTTGCCGCCGCCCGGCTGCGCATTCGACGCCGGGCTGGCCGACCCCGAACAGGCGGCCGCGAACAGGCATAGTCCCGCCGAGATGGCGGTGATCGTCAGCCCGGTACGCCGGGCTCCAGAGCTCCTCAGCCGGGCTCGCCGGGCTGCCAGGCCACGCGGCCGTCGCACCGCGTCGTCACTGTCCCGCACTCTGGTCCTCCGTTACTGATCCGAGAACTCGCAGGTACACACCTTCGGAGGCAGGCCGGCGGGCTGCCACGTCCGCGCATCGGGCGGCGGCTCACCCCTGCCGGGCCCAGAGCCCGCAGAAAACGGCTGCTGCCGGGCGGAACGCTCCCCTATTGAGACGGATTGTGCGGTCCGATGGTTGCCTTTCAACCATATCTTTACCGGACAGTCGCGGTCGTACCGGTTATCCCGGTGGCCTGGCCGTCCGTTCACCGGCCGCGGGCATCCCGCTGGACCGCTCACCGGCGGCCGGCTTTCCGGCCGCCAGCTTCCCGGTGGCCCGTTCCTTCTCCTCGGACGTCCGCTCCTCCTCGGGCCGCTGCTTCCCCGCAGTGCGCGGATGATGCGGGCGGCGGCGCAGCCAGCCGATGAGCGCGGCCAGTGCGGCGAGCGCGGCAACGGTGAGGGCGGTCGCCGGGACCACGTCCCCGATCCGGTCGAACGGGGTCTGCGCACCCCGCGGCGGCAGGCCCAGCCGGACCGTGGTGACCCCGTGCTGGCTGGTGCTCATCGACGCGAGCTGCCGGCCGCGGCTATCGAAGGCGACCGAGTCCCCGGTCAGCGCGGCCTGCACCACCGGGCGGCCGGTTTCGGCGGCCCGTATCGCGCTGTAGGAGGCGTGCTGGGCCGGTGCCCAGCTCTGCTGGAACGTCGAGTCCGACGTCTGGTACACGATCAGGTCGGCGCCATGGCGGGCATCCACCCGCGACATGTCAGGGAAGGCGGATTCGAAGCAGATGAGCACCCCGATGCTGACCGGCCGGGTGCCGGGCGGCCGCACCGTCAGCACCTTCGCCCCGTGGCCGGGGATCATGTTGCTCGACGCGGCCTTGCTGATGCTGGTCAGCCAGCCGAGCTCGGCCCGGAACGGGATGTACTCCCCGAACGGGACCAGCCTGGCCTTGGTGTAGCTTCCGGTGATCCCGTGCGGGGTGACCAGCAGCGCGACCTTGGAATGCCCGCCGCTGACGATCGAGTCCTGACTGACCAGGATCGGCGCCCCGTCCGCCCGCGACAGCGCCTCGATCTGCGCCAGCAGCCGCGGGGTACGCCGCAGGTCGGCGCCGATGCTGCTCTCGCCCCAGACGATCAGCTGCTGGTGCCGGCTGCGCAGCCCCTGCGAGAGGCCGACGCTGGCATAGCCGTGCGGTTTCGGATGCGTGATCACGCCCGGCTGGACCAGCGACACGGTGAGGTGGCGCTGCGGGGTGACGGCCGGCGTCAGCGCGAACGCGGCCGGGCCCGCCGCGGCCGCCACCACCGCCACGGCCGCGGCCAGCAGCCGCACCCGCAGCCGGCCGGCTACCAGCGCGATCAGGATGCCGGTGTTGACGGCCGCGACCGCGAAGCTGACCAGCCACACGCCGCCGATCGCCGCCAGCGACAGCACGTCGGGGTGCTGCCACTGGGTGGTGCCGAGCAGCGCCCACGGCCCGGCGAATCCCTGCCAGGAACGGATCCACTCGACGACCAGCCAGTAGCTGGGCACCACCAGCAGCGCGGCCAGTGCCCGGCCGGCCGTCACCGGGGCGCGCAGCAGCAGGTTCGTGCTCACCCCGACCCCGGTCCACAGCGCCCCGAACGCCACCGCGGCCAGCAGCAGCCCCGGCCCGATGTTCGGCACCAGCCAGTAGTGGGCCGCGAGCATGAACCCGGTCCCGAACCACCACGCCCGGACCGCCGCCTCCCGCGCCGACGGCGCGATCCGCATCAGCAGCAGCCCGGGAACCAGCCCGAACCAGGCCAGCAGCTCCAGGTTGGGCGCCGGGTAGGCGAGCACCGGCAGCGCGCCTGCCAGCAGCGACGCCCACCTGACGGGCTGCCCCAGGGCATGCCCGAGCCCGCGCCAGAAACCCATGTCCCTATTGTCGCCGGTGGCCGGCTCCGGGTTTTCATCCGTTCCGGTCAGGTGCCGCGCCGGGATCACCGGGATACTCCTGCCGAACGGGTTCGCTGCTGGCCGGCGCCGGTACCAGAGGCCGGCCGCCGCCCGCCGAGCCCGGCCGCGGCCGCGCACGCGGCCGCGGCCACGGTGAGCGCGACGATCACGTACTCCGGCCAGGCGCCCACCCGGTCGGCCAGGGTCGTCCCCGCCAGCAGCGGCACCCGCTCCTCCAGCAACGTCCGGCGCCAGAAATCGCTGCGGGCCAGCATGCTGCCGTCGGGCCCGATGATCGCGCTGATCCCGGTGGTGGAGGCCACCACCACCGACCGGCCGGACTCGACCGCCCGGAGCCGGGCCATAGCAAGCTGCTGCAGGGTCTCCCCGCGCTGGCCGTCCACCTCGAAGGTGGCATCGTTGGTCTGCATCGCGAGCAGGTTGGCCCCGGCGCTGACCTCGGACCGCACCAGGTTGTCGAACCCGACCTCGTAGCAGATCACGTCACCGAGCCTGATCCGCCCAGTGCGGAAGACCACCGCCCGGTGACCGGGCGTGAAATCGCGCGGCTGCAGGTTGACCAGCGAGGTGATGTGCGACAGCAGCCCGCGGAACGGGATGACCTCCCCGAACGGGACGAGCTGGCGCTTGATGTACTGCGCCACCGGGCCCCGCCCCGGCAGCCACAGCTGGCCGGCGTTGCGGACCGGGTCCTGCAGCACCGCCCCGACCAGCACCGGCCGGTGGATGGCGTCGACCGCGGTCATGATCTGGTCGTACACCGGCGGATACTTGCCGGGGTCGAGGTCGGTGGAGTTCTCGGGCCAGATCACCAGGTCCGGTGCGGGCAGCCGGCCGACGGCGACCTGCGCCGCGAGCCGCCGGGTGGCCGCGGCATGGTTGGCGGTCACGGTGCTGGCGCGCAGCAGCCCTGGCAGGTCCCTGGCGTGCGGCACGCTCCCCTGGACGGCCGCCACCACCGCGGTAGGCGTTCCTGCTGGCGTCCCGCCGACCGGGAGCAGTGCCCCGGCGGCGGCGAGCCCTGCCGCGGCCGCGAACCCGGCCACCGGCAGCAGGTAGCGGCCGGCCTGGCGGAAGCCGGACTGGCGGAGGCCGCCCACCCGGGAGCCGGACAGGCTGGAGCCGGCCTGGCGCAAGGGGTCCTGGCGGGAGGGGTCCTGGCGGGAGGGGTCCTGGCGGGAGCCGGGCAGGCGGCCGGGACGGCCGGGCAGCGTGAGGATCAGCCAGGCCAGACCCGCCCCGGCCAGTGCCACCAGGAACGTCACCAGCGGCGCGCCCCCGATCGCGGCCCAGGGCGCGGCCGGGGACGACGCCTGGCTCATGGCGAGCCGGCCCCACGGGAACCCGCCCCACGGCCACCGGTCACGCACCGCCTCGGCCGTCACCCACCAGCCCGCCACCGCCAGCGGCCACGCCCGGAGCCGCAGCAGCAGCCGCAGCCCCACGGTGAGCA
>DASQSC010000351.1:0-2160 GCA_035642555.1 Streptosporangiaceae bacterium
CACCGAGCTGAACTTCGGCACGCCGCTGGAACTGCTGGTCGCCACGATCTTGTCGGCGCAGACCACCGACCGCGGGATCAACCTGGTGACGCCGGTGCTGTTCGCCCGCTACCGGACCGCGGCCGACTACGCGGCCGCCGAACGGGACGAGCTGGAGAAGATCATCCAGTCGACCGGCTTCTTCCGCGCCAAGGCCAACAGCCTCATCAAGCTGGGCCAGGCGCTGTGCGACCGGTTCGGGGGCGAGGTGCCACGCCGCATGGCCGACCTCGACTCGCTGCCCGGGGTCGGCCGCAAGACCGCGAACGTCGTGCTCGGGAACGCGTTCGGGATACCCGGGCTGTCCGTCGACACCCACTTCGCCCGGCTCTCGCGCAGGCTCGGGTGGACGGGCCAGACCGACCCGGACAAGATCGAGCAGGAGGTCGGGTCCCTCTTCCCGCGCCGGGAGTGGACGATGCTGTCGCACCGGCTGATCTGGCACGGCCGCCGCGTCTGCCATGCCCGTCGCCCGGCCTGCGGTGCCTGCGGCGTCGCCCGGTGGTGCCCCTCGTTCGGGGAAGGCCCGACCGATGAGCAGACGGCCCGGAAGCTGGTCAAGGTGGGCCCGTTCTCGTGACCGGGCAGGCGAACGGCGAGGCGCCGGGCTGGCTGGCCCGGCTGGCCCGGGAGGCGCCGGGGATGCCGGTGCCCCCGGTGATGCGCCCGCCGTTGGCCGGCAGCCGCCCGTCAGCGGTCCTGGTGCTGTTCGGAGACGGCGGCGGTGGCCCCGACCTGCTGCTGGTGCAGCGAAGCCCGTGGCTGCGTCGCCATGCCGGCCAGGCGGCCTTTCCTGGCGGGGCGATCGAGGCCGGCGACGACGGCCCGGTGGGAGCGGCGTTGCGGGAGGCGGCCGAGGAGGTCGGGGTCGTGCACTCCGGGGTCGAGGTGCTGGCGCAGCTGCCGGAGCTGTTCATCGCCCGCAGCGGGTTCGCGGTCACGCCGGTGCTGGCCTGGTGGCGGTGCCCGGCCCCGCTGCGGCCGGCCCACGACGGCGAGGTGGTCTCGGCCGCCCGGGTCAGCCTCGCCAACCTGGCCGACCCGGCGAACCGGCTGACCATCCGCCATCCCTCCGGTTTCACCGGCCCCGCCTTCCGGGTCCACGGCATGCTGGTGTGGGGATTCACCGCGGCCCTGGTTGACCGGCTGCTGTCGCTGGCCGGCTGGGAACGGCCGTGGGACGCCGGGCGGGTGGAGGAGCTGCCGCCCGGCCTGCCCGCCAGCAGCTGACGCGCTGCCCCGGCCGGGCCGCGGGCTCCCGGGCCAGCCCGTGGCGCGGCGCCGGCCCGCCGCGCCATCACCCATTGTGAACAGGGCGTTCCTGGTCGTGCCGGCAGGGGGTGTGCGGGCAGCCCGATTTCCCCTATACCGTTAGCAGGTGCCGGGAGACCTGCTCGATCTCATTCTGATCGCGCTGGCCGCTGCGTTCGCGGTGGCCGGCTACCGCCAGGGCTTCATCGTCGGGGTCATGAGCTTCGTCGGGTTCCTGGGCGGCGCGGCGATCGGAGCCCTCGTCTCCCCGGCCATCGCCAGGGCCGTCGTGACGAGCCCCACCCAGCAGGCCCTGGTCGCCATCGTCGTGGTCTTCCTGGCCGCGATGCTGGGCCAGCTGCTGGCCTCGGTGCTGGGCGCGTCGGCGCGTTCCCATGTCACCTGGCGGCCGGCGGCGTTCGTGGATGCGATCGGCGGCGCGGTCGTGAGCGTGGTCTCGGTGCTGCTGATCGCCTGGCTGATCGGCTCGGCCGTGGTGAACGCCCCGTTCCGGGGCATCGCCGGCCAGGTCAGCAGGTCAGCGGTGCTGCGCGGGGTGGACAACTTCATGCCGCAGGGCGCGCACATCATGTTCTCCGACTTCCGGCGGCTGCTGGCGGCCGGCCCCTATGCGCAGGTGTTCGGCGCGCTCGGGGCCGAGGGCGCGCTCTCGGTGCCCAGGCCCGACCCGTCGGTGGTCAACTCGGCCGGGTTCAAGCGCGCCGCTGGCAGCGTGGTCAAGGTGATGGGCAACGCGCCCAGCTGCAACCGCCAGATCGAGGGCTCGGGCTTCGTCATCTCCCGCAACCACGTGCTGACCAATGCGCACGTGGTGGCCGGCGTCACCCAGGGACCGATGGTGATCACCCG
>DASQSC010000352.1:0-2946 GCA_035642555.1 Streptosporangiaceae bacterium
GACGTCTGGACCGAGGTGTCGGCCCGGCAGGACCAGGTGCTTGACCGCTGGGCGGACGCCGCCAGGGAGGGGATCGGGCTGCTGGGCCGCCAGACCCCGGCCGGGCAGCGGATGGCGGAGTCGCTTGACTTCCTCGAGTTCGTCCAGGGCGAGCGGCCGGCCATGATGGCCCGCTGGCGCGAGCACCGGAGGCAGCAGCGGGGTCACGCCCGGTAGCGTGGGCCCGGCGGATCCCGGCCTTCCCGGCGCCCGCGGCCCGCTCCGGGTACCGTGTGCCGGTGGCACGCGGGATTGCGGACGGCCACGGACTGGTTAGCTGTTATTAACAACAGACCGGGCAGATGCCGGGGGAGGCACAGCGTGATGCGAGATCCCGGAGACCTCTACCAGGTGAGGCCCGACGCGCCGCAACTCGACGGCGCCGTGCTCCTGCACTACCTCGACGGCTTCATCGACGCCGGCGGCGCAGGCCGGCTCCTTACCACCCATCTGCTCAGCAGCCTGGAGCACGAGCCGGTCGTCACCTTCGACGTGGACCGGCTGATCGACTACCGGTCCCGCCGTCCGGTCATGACCTTCGAGAAGGACCACTGGGCCCGGTACGCCGCGCCGGAACTGGAGATCCACCAGGTCCGGGACCGCGAGGGCACCCCGTTCCTGGTGCTGAACGGGCCCGAGCCCGATCATGACTGGGAATCCTTCACCGCCGCGGTGTCGGAACTGGCCACCCGGCTGGGGGCGGGCCTGGTGATCGGCTTCTACGGGATCCCGATGGGGGTCCCGCACACCCGGCCGCTGGGCGTGACCGCCCATGGCAGCCGCCGCGACCTGCTGGCCGGCTACCGGCCGGTGGCGGACGTGCTGCAGGTCCCCGGCAGCATCGCCGGGCTGCTGGAGTTCCGGCTCGGCGAGGCAGGCAAGGACACGATCGGTTTCGCCGTGCACGTCCCGCACTACCTGTCCCAGGCCGCCTACCCGGCGGCCGCCGTGACCGTGCTGGAATCGGTGACCCGCGCCAGCGGCCTCTCGCTGCCCGACGAGGAGCTGCGGCAAGCCGCCCGCCGGACGGACGAGGAGGTCGCCCGCCAGGTAGAGGGCTCGGAGGAGATCCTGGAAGTCGTGCAGGCGCTGGAACGCCAGTACGACGCGTTCGCGGAGGCCGCGAACCGGGAGGGCCTGCTCGCGGCCGAGGCGGAGCACATGCCCACCGCCGACGAGCTGGCGGCCCAGTTCGAGCGGTTCCTCGCCGAGCAGCAGAACCGCCCCGACTCCCCCGACTCCTGACTGGAGCCGCCACGCCCAGCGCAGGGTAACGGCGCGCCGGCACCGGGTAGAAACGGACAATGAGCCGAACCGCCGCCCGACAGTGCCTGGCACCGGGCACCACGGTGGCGCCGCGGGAAGTGCTGGTCGCCACCGAGATCGGCGACCCCGCCCGCGGCTTGCTCCCGTGCCCGGCTGCACCGCTGGTGGGCGGGGCACTGCAGCGCCGCGGCCAGGCGGTCAGGTACGGCCCGGTGCCGCACTGCGCGGAAGCATCGCAGGCCGATGACGGCGCGGCGCTGTTCGTCACCTCGTCGCTGCACCGCGACGGGGCCGGGACCGCGATCGGCGCGGCCGCGTCGGGCGTAGACGCGATCGCGGTGGCCGCCGCCCGGGCAGCGGTCGACGAATGGTCGGCGGTGGTCGGCTCACGGCGCCTGCTGGCGGCGGTCAGCCCCTGGTGCCTCGGGGCCCGGCGGGCGGCCGAGCTCGCCGCGCAGGCGGTCGCCGGCGCGCCCGGGCCGGTGTACATCCTCGGCGAACTGGCGGGCAGCCCGCAGGCGCGGGCTGAGCTGGAGACGGCCGGCGCGGTCTTCACCGGCAGCGTTGCGGACATTCCGAACGGCGCCAGCGTCCTCATCCCCGCTCACGGCGCAGCGCCGTCCGTGCTGGCCCAGGCAGCCGACCGGGGGCTGCGGATCATCGACGCGACCTGCCCGCTGGTGGCCGGGCTACAGGCGGAGGCGCGGCGGCTGGCCGAGCGCGGCGACCAGATCGTGCTCATCGGTCAGCCCGGTCACGCGGTCGTGCCCGGGCTGACCGGGCAGGCGCCGGGCCAGATCGAGCTGACCGGCAGCGGCAGCCCGGCCGGCACCGGCGGCCTCACCGGCCTGGACCCGCGCCGGATCTCCTACCTGCTGCAGCCCGGCATCCCGGTGGAAGAGGGCGCGGCAGTCGCCGCCGCCCTCCGGTCCCGGTTCCCGGCCCTGCGCGACCCGGATCCGGACGCGTTCTGCTACGCGGCGTCCGACCGGGCGGAGACGGTGCGGGCCGTGGCCGCCGCCAGTGATCTCGTGCTGGTGCTCGGCGACCCCGCCGACCCGGACACCAGGCAGCTGACCACGCTGGCCCGCGGGGCCGACTCCGCGACGTCCGCCAGGCACGGCCTCCCCCGCGGCGGGGGCGGCAAGGTCCAGGTGATCAGCGACCCGGCCGGGATCATGCCGTCCTGGCTGGCGGGGACGACCGCGGTCGGCCTGGCGGAGAGCACCTCCGCCCGGCCCGGCCTGGCCAGCGAGGTGACCAGGGCGCTGTCGGGGATCGGGCCGCTGAGCGTCACCACCCGCCGGGTCACCACCGAGGTCGCCGCCGCGAGTCCCTGACCGGCTTCCGGCGGCAGCCGCGGCACGCGATACTGCCCAGGGTGACGCGCACCCTCTCCCCCTCTTCCGCTCCCCGGAGGCGATGATGCTCTTCCCGACCTCGCTGGTTGGCAGCTACCCGCAGCCCGGCTGGCTCATTGACACCGAACGGCTGGGGGAGCGGTTCCCGCCCCGGGTGCGGGCCACCGAGCTGTGGCGGGTCGCGCCGGCCTACCTGGCGGAGGCACAGCAGGACGCCACCCTGCTCGCGATCCGCGACCAGGAACGCGCCGGCCTCGACATCCTGACCGACGGCGAGATG
>DASQSC010000353.1:0-4410 GCA_035642555.1 Streptosporangiaceae bacterium
GTCCGCCAGCGGTGAGGCCGCCGACTCCGGAGCCGAGCAGGAGAGCGGAGCCTGACGTGCTAGAGGAGGCCCTCGAGCACCTGGTCAAGGGCATCGTGGAGCATCCCGATGATGTCAGCGTGGCCGGCCGCGTGCAGCGCCGGGGCCGCGTGCTGGAGGTCCGGGTGCATCCGGACGACCTCGGCAAGGTGATCGGCCGGGGCGGCCGGACGGCCCGGGCACTGCGCACCGTGATCGGGGGCCTTGCCCGCGGCCGGTACGTCCGGGTGGATCTGCTGGACGTGGACGAGGTCAGGTAGCCGTGGCCGCCCGGGGGCGTGCTGGTCTGCTCCGCGGGACCCGCCCTGAGCCCTGACGATGCAGCTGGTGGTGGGACGGATCGCCCGGCCGCATGGCATCCGCGGCGAGCTCGCGGTTGAGGTCCGCACCGACGAGCCGGACCAGCGGTTCGCCGTGGGCTCGGTGCTGAGCACCGACCCGCCGGGCGCGGGCCCGCTGACGGTGACGGCGGCCCGCTGGCACAGCGGCCGGCTGCTGGTCAGGTTCGCACGTATCGGGGACATCGAGCAGGCCGTGGCACTGCGCGGCATCTGGCTGGTGGTGGACTCGGCCGAGATCCCGGCTCCGGACGAGCCGGACGTCTTCCACGACCACCAGCTGATCGGGCTGCGGGTGGTGACCACCGCCGGGAGCCCGGTCGGCACCGTGGCCGATGTGCTGCACCAAGGCCAGGACGTGCTCGTGATCGAGCCCGGCGGCGGGGATCCAGCCGCCGGTGGCGGCGCGGCCGGAGCCGCCGGCACGGGTTCACCGGATCATGGCCTGCTGGTCCCGTTCGTGGCCGCGATCGCGGTTGAGGTTGACCTGGCAGCGGGCCGCCTGGTCATCGACCCGCCGCCGGGCCTGCTCGAACTCGGCGCCGGCGGCGAGGGCACGGCGGCCGGTCCCGGGCCGGAAGGCGGGCAGGAGTGAGCGTGCTGCGCATCGACATCATCACGATCTTCCCTGAGTACTTCAGCCCGCTGCGGCTGTCGCTGCTCGGCAAGGCGGCCGAGCGGGGGATCGTCGAGTTCATCGTCCACGACCTGCGGTCGTGGACGCGGGATGCGCACCGCACGGTGGACGACACGCCGTTCGGCGGCGGGCCGGGGATGGTGATGCTCCCGGGCCCGTGGGGCGAGGCGCTCGACGCGGTCACCGTCCCTGCCGCCCGGCTGGTGGTGCCGACGCCCGCGGGCGTCCCGTTCCGGCAGGAACTCGCCGCCGCCTATGCCGGCTGCGATCACCTGGTGTTCGCTTGCGGCCGGTACGAGGGGATCGACGCGCGCGTGATCGCCGACGCGCGGTCCCGGATGGCCGTCGACGAGGTCAGCGTCGGGGACTACGTGCTCTCGGGCGGGGAGCCGGCCGCGCTGATCATGATCGACGCCATCGGGCGGCTGCTGCCGGGGGTGCTCGGAAACGAGGGCTCCGCCGCCGACGACTCGTTCGGCGGCGGCGACGGCCCCATGGCCGGCCTGCTGGAAGGCCCGGTGTACACCCGGCCCAGGGTCTGGCGCGGGCAGGAGGTGCCGCCGGTGCTGCTGTCAGGCGATCACGGGGCCATCGCCCGCTGGCGGCGGGACGAAGCGCTCCGCCGGACGGCGCTGACCAGGCCCGATCTGGCCGCCAGGCTGTCGGCGGAGGCGCTGGACGCGCGGGACCGGCAGGTGCTGGCGGACGCCGGTTTTCCGGTCCGCGGCGAAGATATGGCACACTGATAGCCGCCGTCCGCTGACTGTGCAGGGTGCACCTGCCGGAGCTTGCCGTCCGTACCAGGCGGCAGATCCGCCAGGCTCGCCCTGGCCCGCCGGGCGCGCTTCCTGACGTTCACGGTGCCGGACCTCCCGGGCACGGGCACCGCGGGCGGGGAAGCAACCGCCGAGAAGCCGAGTAACGAAGCCACGCCCGCCAGCACGCCCGCGTGAGGATGACAGAGGAACGCCAGCCATGCACACCGCGATCGCCGAACTGGAGCAGGCCCAGATCCGCTCCGACATCCCGGACTTCCGGCCTGGGGACACGCTGCGGGTCCATGTCCGGGTCGTGGAGGGGAACAGGTCCCGGATCCAGGTCTTCCAGGGCGTGGTCATCCGGCGGCAGGGCGGCGGCGCCCGCGAGACCTTCACCGTCCGCAAGGTCAGCTACGGGGTAGGGGTGGAGCGCACGTTCCCCCTGAACAGCCCGTCGATCGACAAGATCGAGGTGACCACCCGCGGCCGGGTCCGCCGCGCGAAGCTCTACTACCTGCGGTCGCGGCGCGGCAAGGCGGCCCGGATCCGCGAACGCCGCGAGCCGGCCAGCTAGGAACCGGGCACCCGGCCCGCCGTGTCCTAAGCTCAGAGGCAATGAACGACGACCGGGGCGCGCGCGAGCATGAGCTGTTCCGTACGCAATGGGGCGGGGGGACCGGCCGGCCCGGCGCGCACCGGCGGCGGCCGCCCCCGGACTTCGGTCCTGACCAGGACGGGAGAGGGCCGGGCGAGCCGCCGGGCCAGCCCCGGCCAGCGCGCCGCCGCCGCAAGCCCAGGGCCTGGTGGGTCGAGCTGCCGGTGCTGCTGGCGTTCGCACTGATCCTGGCTCTGCTGATCAAGAGCTTCCTGGTGCAGGCGTTCTTCATCCCGTCCTCCTCCATGGAGGACACGCTGGACATCGGCGACAAGGTGCTGGTCAACAAGCTGGTCTACGATGTGCGCTCGATCCACCGCGGGGACATCATCGTTTTCAACGGCGAGGGCTCCTGGAACACCACCCCGGCGGCCTCGCCCCCGCTGCTGACCCGGTTCTGGGACTCGATCACCGGCCTGTTCGGGACCGCGCCCGGGGTGCACGACTACATCAAGCGCGTGATCGGCGTCCCGGGGGATCACGTGGCCTGCTGCGACAAGCATGGCCAGCTCACGGTCAACGGCGTCCCGCTGAGCGAACGGTCCTACCTGTTCCCCGGCGACAGCCCATCCGAGACGCACTTCCGCATCACGGTGCCGCCGGGCCACCTGTGGGTGATGGGTGACCACCGCAGCGTGTCCTACGACTCCCGCGGGCACGTGGGCGATCCCGGCGGCGGCTCGATCCCGGAGGACAAGGTGGTGGGCCGGGCGTTCACGATCGTCTGGCCGCCGAGCCGGTGGCGGATCCTGCCCATCCCGCCCACCTTCAAGCAGCCCCGGCTCAGCGCGGCACTCGGTCACGCGCCGGCCGGTTCCCCGGGCGGCGGGGGCCTGGCTGCCGGCCACGAGCCTGCCACGAGCATCCCGGCGGCTGCCACGATCGGTGTCCGGCCTGCGGGACCACTGGCACCACTCGGCCTCTCGTTCGGTATCGCAATCCCGCTCACCTGGCTGCAGCGGCGGTTGCGGCGGCCAGCGGGCAGGCGGGTGCGCGCGATCGCGCGCCGGCTGGCCGGCCGTGGCGGCGGGCCGTCACCCCCGGGGCACTGGTGAGCCATGCTGACGTGCGCGGAGCGCCCGCCGGGCTACACCCCCCGCCGCAGCACCGGGCTCGCCGGTTACGAGCGGGTGCTGGCGCGGGCAGGCCTGTCGCCGGTCGCCGGGATTGACGAGGCAGGCCGCGGGGCCTGCGCGGGGCCGCTGGTGGTGGCGGCGGTGCTGCTGGACGCGCGGGGGCTGCGGCGGCTGGAGGGCGTCGCGGACTCGAAGACGCTGACCGCGGCGGCGCGGGAAGAGGCCTACCGGGCGGTGCTGGCGTGCGCTCTCGGCTGGCACGTGGTGGTCATCCCCGCCGCCGAGATCGACGCGACCGGCCTGCACGTGTGCAACATCACCGGGATGCGGCGGGCGCTGGCCGGGCTGCCGAGCAGGCCGGAGTACGTGCTCACGGACGGGTTCCCGGTGCGGGGCCTGGGCGTGCCGGCGCTGGCCATGTGGAAGGGCGACGAGGTGGCCGCGTGCGTGGCGGCGGCTTCGGTGGTCGCCAAGGTCACCAGGGACCGGATGCTGCGGGACGAGCTGCATCCCAGGTACCCGGCGTACGGGTTCGCCCGGCACAAGGGATACTCCACCCGGGGGCACATGCGGGCGCTGGCCGACCACGGGCCGTGCCCGGAGCACCGGCGCTCGTTCGTGAACGTCGGCGCGGTGATCCGGGACGGCCGGGCCGTGCCCGAGCTGGCCGCAGCGGCCCCGGGCCGCCCTGACAGCCCGGCCGGATCACCTAAGGTGGACCTCATCCAGGCCGATGCTCCCATTGCAGGCGGACCGGAGGGAGGGCCATGAGCGCGGAAGATCTCGAGAAGTATGAGACCGAGATGGAGCTGCAGCTCTACCGCGAGTACCGGGACGTGGTGGGGCTGTTCACGCACGTGGTCGAGACCGAGCGCCGGTTCTACCTCACCAACCAGGTCGAGCTGAA
>DASQSC010000354.1:0-2781 GCA_035642555.1 Streptosporangiaceae bacterium
AGGAACCCTTGCCACCATGGTGCCCGGCGCCGCAGCGGCCAGCGGGCACGCGACCGCGTACCGTCAGGTCAATCTCGTCTCCGACCAGCCCGGCATCGCGCCGCTTACCGACCCCGACCTCGTCAACGCGTGGGGCCTGGCCGCATCCCCCGGCACGGACACGGCACCCGGCTCGCCGCTGTGGGTGGCCGACAACGGCTCGGACAAGGCGACGCTGTACACCGGCGCCACCGCGACGTCGGTGAGCAAAGCCAGCCTCGTGGTGAACGTCACCGGCACCGCGCCAACCGGGGAGATGTTCAACACCAGCGGGTCCGGTTTCGCCGTCAGCGACAACCAGGGTCACTCGGCTTCATCCCTGTTCCTGTTCGATACCGAGAACGGCACGATCGACGGCTGGAATCCCGCGGTCGGCGCCACCGCCAGCGGGCCTTCCACGGTGACCGAGGTGGCCCGCGACAATGGCGCCAGCGCCGTGTACAAGGGCCTGGCCATGGCCCAGGCGTCTGACGGCAACACCTACCTGTACGCCACCAACTTCCGGTCCGGGCGGGTGGAGGCGTACGACAGCAACTTCACGCCGGCCGAACTGCCCGGCGGACTGTTCGTGGATCCGCGGCTTCCTGCTGGTTACGGGCCGTTCGGCATCGCCGAGATCAACGGCCAGCTGTATGTGTCCTACGCCAAGCAGGACGCCACGCTGCACGACGATGTCGCCGGGCCGGGCCACGGATTCGTGGACGTCTTCAGCAACGACGGCGCGTTCGTCCGCCGGCTGGTCACCCGCGGCGCGCTTGACTCGCCCTGGGGCCTGGCCCTGGCGCCGGCGGGGTTCGGGCAGTTCAGCGGTGACCTGCTGGTGGGCAACTTCGGTAACGGCCACATCAACGCCTACAGCCCGGTGACGGGCGCGCACCTGGGGCAGCTACGGCAGGACAACGGGCAGCCGATCGTCATCGATGGGCTGTGGGGCCTGCGGTTCGGTAACGGGAACGCCGCCAAGACCGGCGAGCTGGCCTTCTCCGCCGGGCCCGAGGAGGAGTCTCATGGGCTGCTCGGGAAGATCGTGGTAGCGCCCTGACAACGCCATGACCGGCGATGGCCCGCAGGGTAGGCCGATACCCGGCACGCTGCGGGCCATCGAGGGCCTGACTGGGAGCATCGAGGCCTGCCTGGGAGCATAGGGGCCATGCTCGCGGCGGTGCTGGACGGGCCGGGCGCGGTCAGCGTCCGGGAGGTGGCGGCGCCGGCCGCCGCCGGGCGGGCGCTGGTGCGGGTGGAACAGGCAGGCCTGTGCGGCACCGACCTCAAGATCGTGGCCGGCGAGCCGCCGGTCCCGGCCGGGCGGGTGCTCGGGCACGAGATGTCGGGGCGGGTCGAGGTCGCGGGCCCGGGCGGCGCCCTCCCGGCGGGAACCCCGGTCCTCGTCAACCCGGCCCTCTACTGCGGCCTGTGCCCCGAATGCCGCAACGACCTGCCGAACCTCTGCCAGCACGGCGGCCTGCTCGGCAGGGACGCCGACGGCTGCTTCGCCGAGCTGGTCGCCGTGCCAGAGACCCAGCTGCACCCGCTGCCGGGCTCGGTCACCGCCGGCCAGGCCGCGCTGCTGCAGGTGCTGTCGACCTGCGTGCACGCGCAGTCGCTGGGGCCGGCCGCACCGAGCGACACGGCGGTGGTGATCGGCCTGGGCGTGACCGGCCTGCTGCACCTGCAACTGCTGCGGGCGCGAGGGGTGCGCACCATCGTCGGGGTCACCCGGTCGGCCAGGAAACAGGAGCTGGCCCGGCAGTCCGGCGCCTCCGCGGTGGCGGCTCCGCCGGACGCGGCCGCGGCGGTCGCCGCGGCCACCGGCGGGCACGGGGCCGGGCTCGTCATCGAGTGCGCGGGCGCCCCGGGCACGCTGGCGCAGGCCACGGAGCTGGCCGGGCCGGGCGGAACGGTGATCGCGTTCGGCATCACGCCGGCCGCGGCCGCGCTGCCCACCTATCAGTGGTACTACAAGGAACTGACGATCCGCTGCCCGCGCGCGGCCCGCCCGCGGGACGTGGACACGGCGATCAGGCTGGCGGCGGACCGGCGGCTGGACCTCGGCCCGCTGGTGACCGCCCGCTTCCCGCTCACCCGGGCGGCGGACGCGCTCGCCGCTGCCGCGGCTGGCGGCCAGCTGAAAGTGGTACTGGACGTGGCCGGACGCGAGGCCTCGTAACATGCCGAACGGGGAGGCTCCGTGGCCGGGGTGGTGATCACCAGTGCCGCCAATCCGCTGATCAAGCGGGTGCGGCTGCTGGCTGAGCGCCGTCACCGGCAGCGTGAGGGCGCGTTCGTGGCGGAGGGCGTCCAGCCGGTGTCGCAGGCGCTGGCGGCCGGCGCCGACGTGGAAATCCTGATCGTTGCGCCCGGGCTGCTGGCCCGCTCGCCGGGCGGGCAGGCGGCGGCGCGGATGGTGGCGGCCAGCGAGGACGCGGGCGCCCGGGTGGCCCGGGTGAGCGACGAGTTGTTCGGCCGGCTGTCGGGCCGGGACGGGCCGTCCGGGCTGGCCGCGATCGTCCGGGCCCGCCCCCGCGGCCTCGGCGACCTGGTGCTGCGGCCGGACTCACTGCTGCTGGCGCTGCACGAGATCGGCAACCCGGGCAACCTCGGCACGATCATCCGGACCGCCAGCGCGGCCGGGGCCGCCGGGGTCGTGCTGACCGGCACCGCGACCGACCCGTTCGACCCGGCGGCGGTGAAGGCGTCGATGGGAGCGGTGTTCACCGTGCCGGTGGTGCACGCGGCGGCGGA
>DASQSC010000355.1:0-2628 GCA_035642555.1 Streptosporangiaceae bacterium
GTGATGGCCAGGCAGGCCACCAGCGCCCGCTCCCCCTCCCAGTAGGCGAGCGGGACGGCGGCGATGCCGCCGGCCGCCACCGGCAGCAGCGGCGGCCGGATGCCGCGGACTGCCAGCGCCCGCCCGAGCTCCCACAGGGCCACCCCGGCCATCGCGCCCATGTACAGGAGGAACGTGGCCTTGACGGTGAACAGGGTGAGGAGCGCGAGCCCGCCCAGGGTGACGCCGACCGCCAGCGCGGCTGGCAGGTTCCGGCCGGCCCGGATCCGCCCGCGCCCGGATCCCGGCTCCCCGGACCCGGCCTTCCCCGGCGGTGCCTGCGGAGGCGGCCCTTCCCCGGAGCTGTTCCCGCTCTTCCTGGCGTTCCCGCTGTTCCCGGCCGGGGGGACCCGGCGCGGCCGTCTCCAGGGGGCATGACGGCCCCGGGGTGCCATCCGGGGCCGTTCCTCCGGGCGAGCAGGTCCCGGCTGGTCAGGGGGCAAGTCAGACCTCGAGTAGCTCTGCTTCCTTGTGCCGGAGCAGCTCGTCGATCTGTGCCACGTAGGTGTGGGTGACGTCCTCGAGCTCCCGCTCGGCCCGGTGCACCTCGTCCTCGCCCGCCTCGCCGGACTTGGCGAGCTTCTCCAGCGAGTCCTTGGCGTGCCTGCGGATGTTCCGGATGGACACCCGGCTGTCCTCGGCCTTGCTCCGGGCGATCTTGATGTACTCGCGCCGTCGCTCTTCCGAGAGCTCGGGGAAGACCACCCGGATGATGGTTCCGTCGTTGGCCGGGTTCACGCCGAGATCACTGTTACGGATCGATTTCTCGATCGCGGCCAGCGACGACTTGTCGAACGGCTGGACGACCACCATCCGCGGCTCCGGGATATGGAACGAAGCCAGCTGGTTGACCGGAGTCTGCGTTCCGTAGTACTCGGCTGTGATCTTGGCGAACATCGCCGGGTGGGCACGGCCGGTGCGGATGGCGCTGAACTCTTCCTTCGCGACCCCGACCGCCTTTTCCATCTTCTCCTCGGCTTCGAGGAGGGCCTCGTCTGTCACTGCGGCTCCCGTGCGTCCCTGCCTGTCGTCGCCGCGCTCTGAGCGCGCTGCCTCGTGCGGATTCGGCGCCCGTCTGATGGACCCTAGTCGCTCGCGGACCGGCACACCAGCGTGCCGATTCTCTCACCATGGACCGCCCGCACCACGTTGCCCTCATCCATCAGGTCGAAAACGACGATGGGCAGGCCGTTGTCCATGCACAGGCTGACCGCGGTGGCGTCCATGAACTTCAGCTCGCGCCGCAGCACCTCCGCGTAGTCCAGCTGGTGGAACCGCGTGGCGTCCGGCTCCTTGCGCGGGTCGGCATCATAGACGCCGTCCACCATCGTGCCCTTGAGCACGGCCTCG
The DNA here is from genome assembly GCA_035642555.1 of Streptosporangiaceae bacterium. Taxonomy (GTDB): domain Bacteria; phylum Actinomycetota; class Actinomycetes; order Streptosporangiales; family Streptosporangiaceae; genus JAIRTY01. The sequence continues at coordinate 1,390 of DASQSC010000355.1, forward strand.
GCGCCGATTTCCAGCGCGCGCTGGGCGGCGCAGGTGTCGGTGGAGAAGAACGGCGCCCCCAGCCCGGCCCCGAAGATCACCACGCGGCCCTTCTCCAGGTGCCGGATGGCGCGGCGCGGAATGTACGGCTCGGCCACCTGGCCCATAGTGATCGCGGTCTGCACCCGGGTGTCGATGCCGAACTGCCGCTCCAGCACGTCCTGCAGCGCCAGCGAGTTGATGACCGTGCCGAGCATGCCCATGTAGTCGGCGCGCGAGCGGTCGATGCCGCTGTCGGCGAGCACCCGGCCCCGGAACATGTTGCCGCCGCCCACTACGGCCGCCACCTGCACGCCGTCCTTGACCGCCGACACGATCTCGCCGGCGATGTGGGCGACCACCTCGGGCGAGATGCCGAGCGGGTCGGGGCCGGAGAAGGCCTCGCCGGACAGCTTGACGACCACCCGGTGCCAGCGGGGATGCACCTGGCCGGGCCCGGATCCGGAGCCGGTCATCCGGCCTGGCCCACCTGGAATCGCGCGAACGCCCGGACCGCGGCGCCCTGCTCGGCCAGCAGTTGCTTGATCGACTTCTTGGGCTCCTTGACGAACGCCTGCTCGGTCAGCACGACATCTTTGAAGAAGGCGTTCAGGCGCCCCTCGGCGATCCTGGGAATGGCCTGCTCGGGCTTGCCTTCCTCACGGGTCATCTGCTCGGCGATGCGGCGCTCGTTGGCCACGACGTCGGCGGGTACCTCGTCACGGCTGACCCACTGCGGGCGCATCGCCGCCACCTGCTGGGCGATGTCCTTGCCGACATCCTGCGCGACCGCGTCGTCGGCGAGCCGGTCGAGCTGGACCAGCACCCCGACGGTCGGCGGCAGCGCCCGGTCGGAGCGGTGCAGGTAGGTCGTCACGAAACCGCCGGCGAGCAGCGCGTACCGGCCGAGCTCCAGCTTCTCCTTGAGCGTGGCGCCAGCCTCGTCGATCGCCTGCGCCACCGTGATCCCCGGGCGCACCTCCAGGCTGAGCAGCGCCAGCCGGTCGGCCGGCCGGTGCTCCAGCGCCGCCTCGGCGATCTCGGCGGCCACCTGCTGGAAGCGTTCGGTCTTGGCGACGAAGTCGGTCTCGCAGTTCAGCTCGACCAGCACGCCGAGTTCGTCGTTCTCGAGCACGGAGGTGACCAGGCCGTTCGCTGCGGTCCTGGCCTGGCGCTTGCTCACGTCCTTCGCGCCCTTGACCCGGAGCAGCTCGACCGCGG
>DASQSC010000356.1:0-2943 GCA_035642555.1 Streptosporangiaceae bacterium
GCCCGGGCCATGTTCCTGCTGGGCAGGACGGACCAGGCGGAGTCGCTGATCGGTGAGCTGGCGGCGCAGCCGCCCACCGACCCGCGGATCTGTGATCAGGTGGCCGAGCTGCTGGTCGAACGGTCAGAGCTGGCGAAGGCCCTGGTCTGGGCGACCGCCGGGGTCGACTTGTGCCTCGGCGGCAGGCCCCCGGCCGTGGCGGCCGGGCAGGCCGGGCAGGAGCAGGCAGCGACGGGACGAGCTGCCCCGGGACCGGGAAGTGATGCCGGGACGGGCCCGGGCGGTGAAGAGAACGAGTCCCGGCTTACCCTGCCAGAGGGCGGCGACCGCACCGAGCTGCGGCTGTTGCTGACCCTTCGCTACCGGATCCGCAACGACCTCGGCCTGCCCGAGGACCGGTACGACCGGCTGCTGGACCAGCTGCCCTCGGGGGCTGGCTGAGTCCGGCCCGGTGTCAGACCGCCGCCGCGGCCTCGGCTCGACGGACGGTGAGCGCGTCGGCCTGCTCGTCGAGGTCGACCAGCACCCGGTCGCCGTCGCTGATCTCCCCGGACAGCAGCGCCCGCGCCAGCTGGTCGCCGATCGCCGACTGGACCAGGCGGCGCAGCGGCCGGGCGCCGAACACCGGGTCGAACCCGGTCAGCGCCAGCCATTCCCGGGCCGCCGGGGTGACGGACATCGTGAGCCGGCGCCCGGCGAGCCGCCGCGCCAGCGCGGCGATCTGCAGGTCGACGATCTCGGCCAGTTCCTCGGTGGACAGCGCATCGAACAGGATCACGTCGTCCAGCCGGTTCAGGAACTCCGGCTTGAACGTGGCACGGACCACGCCGAGCACGGACTCCCGTTTCGCCTTCTCGTCCAGCGCCGGGTCGGCGATGAACTGCGAGCCGAGGTTGGAGGTCAGGATCAGGATCGTGTTGCGGAAGTCCACCGTGCGGCCCTGGCCGTCGGTCAGCCTCCCGTCGTCCAGCACCTGCAGCAGCAGGTCGAAGACCTCCGGGTGCGCCTTCTCGACCTCGTCCAGCAAGATCACGCAGTAAGGCCGCCGCCGCACCGCCTCGGTGAGCTGGCTGCCCTCCTCGTACCCGACGTAGCCGGGCGGCGCGCCGACCAGCCGGGCGACCGAGTGCTTCTCGCCGTACTCGCTCATGTCGATCCGGATGATCGCGCGCTCGTCGTCGAACAGGAACTCGGCCAGCGCCTTCGCGAGCTCGGTCTTGCCCACCCCGGTCGGGCCGAGGAACAGGAACGAGCCGGTCGGCCGGTCGGGGTCGGCCACCCCGGCCCGGGCCCGCCGGACCGCGTCCGACACCGCCGTGACCGCCCGGGACTGCCCCACCAGCCGCTTGCCGAGCTCGGCTTCCATCCGCAGCAGCTTGCCGGTCTCGCCCTCGAGCAGGCGGCCGGCCGGGATGCCGGTCCAGGAAGCGACCACATCCGCCACGTCGTCCGGGCCGACCTCCTCCTTGACCATCGGCGCGCTGGCCTCCGGGCCGGATCCGGACCCGCCCGGACCGGACCCGCCCGGACCGGACCCATCCGGACCAGACGGGCCGGACGCGCCGGTCGCGCCGGTCACGCCGGACCCGCCCGCGGCGGCGGCTTGCGCCTGCCCGGCCGCGGTGGCCTCCGCGATCTCCCGCTCCAGCTTGGGAATCTCGCCGTGGTCCAGCCGGGAGGCGCTTTCCAGGTCGTGATCGCGCACCGCGCGCTCCAGCTGCCCCTTCAGGTCATCCAGCTGCTTTTTCAGCTCTCCGACCCGGTTCAGCCCGGCCTTCTCCCGCTCCCAGCGGGCGACCAGCCCGGTCAGCTCCTCCTGCCGGTCGGCCAGGTCGGCGCGCAGCCGCTCTAGCCGCTCCTTGCTGGCCGGGTCCGATTCCTTGGCCAGCGCGAGCTCCTCCATCTTGAGCCGGTCAACGGCCCGCTGCAGCTCGTCGACCTCCACCGGGCGGGAGTCGATCTCCATCCGGAGCCTGGACGCGGCCTCGTCGATCAGGTCGATGGCCTTGTCCGGCAGGAACCGCCCCGTGATGTAGCGGTCCGACAGGGTGGCCGCGGCAACTAGTGCCGCATCCGAGATCTGCACCTGGTGGTGCGCCTCGTAGCGGCCCTTCAGGCCGCGCAGGATCGCGATCGTGTCCTCCGCCGACGGCTCGCTCACCATCACCTGCTGGAAGCGGCGCTCCAGAGCCGGGTCCTTCTCGATCCGCTCCCGGTACTCATCCAGCGTGGTGGCGCCCACCATCCGCAGCTCACCGCGGGCCAGCATCGGCTTGAGCATGTTGCCGGCGTCCATGGCGCCCTCCGCGGCCCCGGCCCCGACAACCGTGTGCAGCTCGTCGATGAACGTGATGACCTGGCCGTCGCTCTCCTTGATCTCGGTCAGCACGGCCTTGAGCCGTTCCTCGAACTCGCCGCGGTACTTGGCGCCGGCCACCATGGCCCCGAGATCCAGCGCGACCACGCGCTTGTTGCGCAGCGACTCCGGCACGTCGCCGGCCACGACCCGCTGGGCCAGCCCTTCCACCACGGCGGTCTTGCCCACGCCGGGCTCGCCGATCAGCACCGGGTTGTTCTTGGTCCGCCTGGACAGCACCTGGATGACCCGCCGGATCTCGGCGTCCCGGCCGATCACCGGGTCGAGCTTGCCGTCCCGGGCGGCCTGCGTGAAATCGACGCCGTACTTCTCCAGCGCCTGGTAGGTCGATTCCGGATCCTCCGAGGTCACCCGGGCGCTGCCGCGCACCTTCTCAAACGCGGTCAGCAGCGCGTCCGGCCCGGCTCCGGCCTGCCGCAGCAGCGCGGCCGCCTGGCCGCCGTCGGTTGCCAGGCCCACCAGCAGGTGCTCGATGGACACGTACTCGTCGGACAGCTCCCGCGCCCGCTTGCCAGCGGTGGCGAGCGCCAGCATCAGCGGCCGGGACATGTCCGGAGCGCTCACGG
>DASQSC010000357.1:0-3063 GCA_035642555.1 Streptosporangiaceae bacterium
GACTTCTCGCGGGGCCTGCGGGAAGTTCTTGAGTCGCTTGAGGAACAAGTCGTGCTGATGCATCTGCTAGGGGAATCAGTGGACGAGCAGGCGCTGACCGTCCAGATCGGGGCCGAGAACCCGGTGGCGGGCCTGCGCAGCACCTCGCTGGTGTCGGCCGGGTACGGGACCGGTGACCGGGCGCTGGCGCGGCTCGGGGTGCTCGGCCCGACCCGGATGGACTATCCGACAGCGATGGGAGCGGTGCGCGCGGTGGCACGATACGTAGGCCAGATCCTGGCGGGTTCGTAGGCTGTGGCGACCGACTACTACAGCGTCCTCGGAGTCCGGCGCGACGCCAGCCAGGATGACATTAAGAAGGCGTACCGGCGGCTGGCCAGGGAACTGCACCCCGACGTCAACCCGGACCCGCAGACCCAGGACCGGTTCAAGGAGATCACCCAGGCCTACGAGGTGCTCTCGGACGCCGAGAAGCGCCAGATGTACGACCTGGGCGCGGACCCGTTCGCCCGGACCGCCGGCGGCCCCGGCGGTCCCGGCGGGTTCGCCGGGTTCCCGTTCAGCGACATCATGGACGCCTTCTTCGGCGCCGGGACGGCCACCCGGGGCCCGCGCAGCCGAGCCCGCCGGGGCCGGAACGCGACCATCCGGGTCGATCTCGACCTCGCCGAGTGCGCGTTCGGGGCGACCAGGGACCTGGCCGTGGACACGGCGGTGGTCTGCCCGACCTGCTCCGGCGAGGGGACAGCGCCCGGGACTCACCCGGAGACGTGCGACATCTGCGGCGGGCGAGGCGAGGTCAGCCAGGTAACCCGATCGTTCCTGGGGCAGGTCATGACCTCCCGGCCGTGCCCGGCGTGCGGCGGCTACGGGACCGTCATCCGGCGGCCGTGCCCCGAGTGCGACGGGGACGGCCGGGTGCGCACCCGCCGCACCATCAAGGTCCGCATCCCGGCCGGGGTGGAAGACGGCACCCACATCCAGCTGGCGGGCGAGGGCGAGGTCGGCCCGGGCGGCGGGCCGCCGGGGGACCTGTTCCTGGAAATCGTGCAGCGGCCGCACCCGATCTTCGAGCGGCAGGCCGATGACCTGCACTGCACGGTCACCATCCCGGTGACCGCGGCCGCGCTCGGCGCCACCCTCTCGGTCGAGACGCTGGACGGCGCCAAGGAGCTCGACATCCGGCCGGGGACGCAGTCCGGCCAGGTGATCCCGCTGTACGGGCTCGGCGTCCGGCACCTGAACGAGTCCGGCCGCGGCGACCTGATCATCCACGTCACCGTGGAGACGCCGACCCGGCTCGACGAAGAGCAGGAGAACCTGCTGCGGCAGCTGTCCAAGCTGCGCGGCGAGGAAACCCCGCCCGGCAAGTTCGCGCCGGGGCAGCAGGGGTTCTTCTCCCGGCTGCGGGATGCCTTCAACGGCCGGTGACCCGGCCGCGGGACGGCCGGCGCGGCCGCCGGTCTTCCTGGCCGCCCCGGAGGAGCTGAGCCGGGACCTGATCGTGCTGGCCGGGCCGGAGGGGCGGCACGCGGCCACCGTCCGCCGGATCGCGCCAGGGGAGCGGGTGGACGTCGCTGACGGGCACGGGCAGGTCGCCGAGTGCGTGGTGACCGGGGCGCGCGCGGGCGCGCTGGAGCTCGCCGTCCAGCGCCGCCGGGAAGAGCCGCTCCCGCAGCCGGCCATCGTGGTGGTGCAGGCGATCCCCAAGGGCGACCGCGGCCAGCTGGCGGTGGAACTGGTGACCGAGGCGGGGGCCGATGTGGTGGTTCCCTGGCAGGCCGAGCGCTGCGTGACACAGTGGCGCGGGGAGCGCGGCCAGCGGTCGCTGGAACGCTGGCGAGCGGCCGCCAGGGAGGCGGCCAAGCAGGCCCGGCGGGCCAGGGTCCCGCAGGTGACGGCCGCCGAGCCGACCGATTCGGTGGCGCGCCGGGCGGCGGCGGCCGCACTGGCCGTGCTGCTCGACCCTGCCGCGCCCGGCTCGCTGGCCGGCCTTGCGCTGCCTCCCGGCGGTGACCTGCTCGTAATCGTCGGTCCGGAGGGCGGGGTGACCGCGGCCGAAGAACGGTCACTGACCGTGGCTGGCGCCCGTCCGGCACGGCTGGGTCCTACCACGCTGAGGGCATCGACGGCCGGAGTGGTGGCGGTCTCGGTCCTGCTCAGCAGGCTCCGCTGGGGCTAGCGCGCCGCCGGGAGCCCGGCGTCAGCCGGCAGCCGGGTCAGGAACTCCCGCAGGGCGCCGAGGAGGGGGTGGCGCTCTCGCTCGATCCGCCTGCCGATCCGCCGGACTGACCGCTCGGGGTCCCGGTGTCGGACGGGGTGGTGGTGTCGGTGGCGCTGCTCGTGGGGGTGGGGGTGGCGGACACCGAGGCGGTCGGGGTCGGGGACGGCGTGTCCGGGCTGGTTGGCTGGGTGCTGGGAGAACCGCTCTGGCAGGTTGGCTTCGCCGTGGCCGAACTGGACTTCGACTGGGACGGGCTGCTGCTCGTCGGCCCTATGACCCCAGGCTGCGCCGGGCTCGACGGCGCGGAACTGGCGGTGCCCGTGACGCTCCGGGCGCTATGCGAGGAAGTGGACGAACTCGCGGTGCTCTGCGAGAGGTTGCCGAGGTTGGTGACCGGCTGCTGCCGGAGCTTGGTCAGGCCGAACACGCCGGCGACCACGATGACCACGGCCGTGGCGACCACCATGGCCGGCCGGAGCAGCTCGGACCCGGGCCGGAATCCGCCGCCCCGCCGGAGCCGGCCGGGGGCCTCCCGGTGGCCGGGGCCCTCCCGGTGGAGGCCCGCCGTCCTGCGCCGGGCGGTGCGGGCAAGCCACGACATCGCCGGCTCGAGCCGCAGCACGAGCAGGCGCACCAGGTCCGCGCAGTCGGTCAGCAGCAGGCGGAAATGCCGCTGCGGCCGGCGCGAGGCAACCCGACGGCGGATGTGCTCCAGCCCGTCGGGCCCAGGCTCGATGGATTCCGCCGCCGCGTGCAAGCCGCGCCGGAGGAATTCCTCGAGGTCGCGATCCGGTGTGGTCATAACTCCCGCTCCAGGGCGCTAGCCGCCCCCCCGCTCC
>DASQSC010000358.1:0-2999 GCA_035642555.1 Streptosporangiaceae bacterium
CGCCGCGGTCGGGTCGATCTGCAGCAGGGTCAGCTGGCGGACCACGTCCAGCAGGGCGGCGGGGCGGGCGCCGTCCAGCAGCTGCGCCCGCACGGCGATGCGGCGGGCGTCCGCCCGGGATAGCTCATGCACGGTCACGGCGCACAGGCTAAGTGACCAGTCTGACAGTATCTTCACCGGACGTCTTCGCCGATCATGGTGACGGCACGGGTCCGGCGGGCAGCCGAAGGGAGAGCGGTGGAGAACGGGAGCGTGGCGATCACCGGCGGCCGGGTGGTGCCGGTTACCTCCGAGCCGATCGAGAACGGGACCGTGCTCGTGGCCGGCGGCATGATCTCCGCCGTGGGCAGCGACGTGACCGTACCGCCCGGCGCGAGGGTTGTTGACGCCGCTGGCGGCTGGGTGCTGCCGGGACTGATCGACGCCCACACGCACGTCGGCGTGCATGAGGAGGCCGAGGGCTGGGCAGGGCGGGACGTCAACGAGATGACCGAGCCGGTCACGGCTCAGGTCCGGGCGCTGGACGCGATCAACCCGGCCGAGCAGGGGTTCCGCGACGCGATCGGCGGCGGGGTGCTGGCGGTCAACGTGAACCCCGGCTCGGGCAACCCCGTCGGCGGCCAGACCGTGGCGCTGAAGTGCTGGGGCCGGACCGTTGACGAGATGGTGCTGCGTCAGCCGTCGGGGATGAAATCGGCCCTGGGGGAGAACCCGAAGCGGGTGCACGGCGACCAGCAGCGGGCGCCGAGCACTCGCCTGGGCACGGCAGCCGTGATCCGCGGCGCGCTCGTCGATGCGGCCAACTACCTGCAGCGGCTCGGCTACGAGCGTGGCCGGCCGGAAGCCGACCGGAAGCCGGTCGACCGCGACCTGAAGCTGGAGGCGCTCGGGTTAGTGCTGCGGCGGGAGATTCCCTGGCGCCAGCACTGCCATCGCGCCGATGACATCGCGACCGCGCTCCGGATCGCCGCCGAGTTCGGCTACGACCTGGTGATCGACCACGGCACCGAGGCGAACGTGCTCGCCGACGTCCTCGCCGCCAGGGGCATACCGGTGATCATCGGGCCGCTGCTGACCAGCCGGTCCAAGGTGGAGCTGCGCAACCGCTCGCTGGCCAATCCGGGCCGGCTGGCGAGGGCGGGCGTGACGGTCGCGATCACGACCGATCACCCGGTGGTCCCCGTCAACATGCTCAGCCACCAGGCCGTGCTGTCGGTGAAGGAGGGACTGGACCGGGACATGGCGCTGCGCGCGATGACGATCAATCCGGCGCGCATCATGGGCGTCGACGCCCGGCTCGGCTCGATCGAGCCGGGCAAGGACGCGGACCTGGCGATCTGGTCGGGGGATCCGCTCGACGTGTTCAGCCGGGTCGAGCGGGCGTTCATCGGCGGCGCCGAGATCTACTCCTATCAGGACGGGGAGGCCGTGTTCACCGGGCCGTGAGCCGGCCCGCCGGGCGTGCCGCCGGCAGCGGGCGGCCACGCCGCGGCGAGCGCCCCCCGGACGGCCCGCCGCCGGTAGCCTTGTCGCCGTGAGCCTGCGCTTCTATGACACCGCCGCCCGTGCGGTCCGCGAGTTCTCCCCGGTCGTGCCCGGGAAGGCGTCGCTGTACCTGTGCGGGGCGACGGTGCAGGCACCGCCCCACATCGGCCACCTCCGGTCCGCGGTCGTCTTCGACATCCTGGTGCGCTGGCTCAGGAAAAGCCGGTATCAGGTCGTGTTCTGCCGGAACGTGACCGACATCGACGACAAGATCCTGCGCGTGGCCATGGCCGAGGAGGTCCCGTACTGGCAGGTCGCGCAGCGGAACGAGCGCGCCTTCAGCCGCGCCTACGACGCGCTCGGCTGCCTGCCGCCGGAGGTGGAGCCCCGGGCCACCGGCCACGTGCCGGAGATGACGACCCTCATGCGGCGGCTCATCGACGGCGGGCACGCCTACGCCGCGGGCGGTGACGTCTACTTCGACGTCAGTTCCTATCCTCCCTACGGGGACCTGTCCGGGCAGCGGCCCGAGCACATGCGGCCGGCCGACGACACCGAGTCGGCCGAGGCCAAGCGGGACCCGCGCGACTTCGCGCTGTGGAAGGGCGCCAAGCCCGGTGAGCCGGCCTGGGAGACTCCCTGGGGCTGGGGCCGCCCGGGGTGGCACCTGGAATGCTCCGCGATGGCGACCAAGTACCTGGGGCCCGACTTCGACATCCACGGCGGCGGGCTTGACCTGGTCTTCCCGCACCATGAGAACGAGCAGGCGCAGTCCCGGGCGGCGGGCGACCCCTTCGCCCGCTACTGGCTGCACAACGGCCTGGTGGACACGGCCGGCGAGAAGATGAGCAAGTCGCTGGGCAACTCGCTGCTGGCCGACGTTGTGCTCAAGGAAGTGCGGCCAGCCGAGCTGCGCTACTACCTCGGCCAGGCACATTACCGTTCCGCGCTCGAATACTCGGCCGAGGCGCTGGCCGAGTCGGTTGCCGCGTACCGGAAGCTGGAGGGGTTCGTCACCCGCGCGGCCGAAGTGTCCGGCGCCGGGGAGCCGGTGCCGGAGGTGCCGGCGGCGTTCGCGGCCGCGATGGACGATGACCTGGCGGTCCCGCAGGCACTGGCGGTGGTGCACGAGGCGGTCGGCGCGGGCAACACCGCGCTGGCGGCAGGCGATACCGCGGCGGTGGCCGCCCGGCTCGCCGAGGTGCGGGCCATGCTCGGCGTGCTCGGGCTCGACCCGCTGGCCGAGCCCTGGCTGGCCGAGGGCGGCGGCGACCTGCGCCCGGTGGTGAGCGCCCTGGCCGGGCTGGCGCTCGCGCAGCGGGAAGCGGCCAGGCAGCGCAAGGACTACGAGGCGGCCGACGCGATCAGGGACGAGCTCAAGGCGGCGGGCGTGCTGGTGGAGGACACGCCGTACGGTCCCCGTTGGGAATTGAAGCATTGACTGGCGGCGGCCCGGGCGGGCGGCCCGGCCGGTCCGCTGGCGGCCAGGCCGGCGGGGGCGGCCGGGTAGGCGG
>DASQSC010000359.1:0-5880 GCA_035642555.1 Streptosporangiaceae bacterium
AGCAGCGTTCCCAGCGTGATCAGCGAAAGCAGGGTGCCCCCGAGGTAGCGGGTAAAGACGAACGCGGACAGCCCGTAAACGAAGAAGGCGGCCTCGAACGTGATCGCGATCAGCCAGGCGGCGTGCGTGCCGGTGCGGGCCAGCACCGCCAGGCCGCAGATGGCGGCCACGAATGCCAGCGTGATCAGGACGGACGTCAGGTGGCGGCGGCCGAACAGCAGGCCGATCAGGGCACTAGCCAGCGCCTGCGCCACAAGCATGCGGTTGATCAGCCGCACCATCTCGTGCTGGTGGCCGCGCTCGCGCGCCCATCGCAGCAGCGACCTGGCTGCGCCCAACGCCCTACCTCCCAATCCCCGGGGTTCCAGGGGGTCGCCCCCTGGGCCAGCACCACGGGGCTGCCTCCTGGGACAACACCGCACGGCCACGCTCCGGGACTGACTCTCGCACGGCAGCCACGCATCCGGGCGGATTATTCCCATTATTCCGTGTCACTAGCCGACTGCCCGGTGCCACCCGGTGACGTGCGAGGAACATCAATCTGGCCGGCTGGCGGTCGGGTCCACGCCGCGGCTCAGCTGCTCCCACATGCCCGCCGGGTCCGGGCCCGGCGGGCGCGCGGCCGCGCTGTCCCCGCTCCCGGTCCTGGCCGCCGCGGCTGCCCCGGCGGCGGGCCGATCATAGCGGGCCGACATGCCCGGCCACGTGGTCCCGCGCCAGGCCGTGAGCACCCCGGCGGCCGCCACCGCCAGTCCCCCGGCCGCCGCCAGCACCCGCCAGGGGACGCCGGACATGATCACCCGCCCGGTCTCGGTCACGCCCGGCGCCCCGCCGCCGAAGCTGCCGGGCGATATCCCGGAGCCGCCCGAGATGACTGAGCCTGCCTGCGAGACCGCCGCTGAGTGCGCCGCCGCCAGCACCTCGTGCGCGCCGACATGAAGGGCTACCGTGACGGCGATGGTGAGGCCGAAGATCACCAGCAGCCCGCCTACCACCCGCCGCGGGATGCCGCGGGTCGCGATCACCGCGGCCATCCCCGCCAGCGCCGCGAGCCCGAGGGCTCCGGTGGCGGGCACCAGGTCCTGACCGCTCACCGGCACGGCCGCGGCGGGCAGCGGGCCTGCGGCGGCGATGGTGACGTGTGCCCAGGGCTGGCGGGCCGAGAGCAGCACCACGGCCGCGCCGACCGCCCCCGCCAGGAGTACCAGCAGGTATTCGCGCCGGGCCGGGCTGCCGGGAGGTGCCGTCGGCATCCCTGGTCACCCGGCCACGGACGGCAGCAGCCCGGCGTCGAAGCAGGTGCCGTCGCCGGTGTGGCAGGCCCCGCCGGCCTGGTCCACCTTGACCAGCACCGCGTCGCCGTCGCAGTCAAGCGCGACCGAGCGGACCCGCTGCACGTGGCCGGAGGTCTCGCCTTTCACCCAGTACTCCTGCCGGCTGCGGGACCAGTAGGTGCAGCGGCCGGTGGTCAGCGTCAGGTGCAGCGCCTCGTCGTCCATCCAGCCCAGCATCAGCACCTCGCCGGTGTCGTACTGCTGGGCGACGGCCGCTACCAGGCCAGCGGAGTTTCGCTTGAGCCGCGCGGCGATCTCCGGGTCCAGGTTCGACGGGCGAACGGCCGTGCCGGACGAGGCGGTGGCTTCCTGGCTCATGGTCCCGATCTTAGGTTGTGCCGGCCAGCGCCCGGCCTGCCCCGCAGCACCCGGCCCCGCACGCCGCCCGGCAAGCGGCCCGGAGTGGCGCCGGAACCGGCCCCGCAGCGCCCCGGCCGCCACCGGTCCCCTAGGCGTACGATCTCCAGATGACTTACGCCCGCGCTGAGCGCCTTGCCCTGTGCGCGCTACTGGACGAGACCGGCCCGGCCGCACCCACCCTGTGCGAGGGCTGGCGCACCGTGGACCTCGCCGCGCACCTGGTACTCAGGGAGCGGCGGCCGGATGCCGCGACGGGGGTGATCGGGGGGCCGATGGCCGGCTACACCCGGCGTGTGCAGCGCGGCCTGACCGGTCGGATGACCTATCCGCAGCTCCTCGACGCCTTCCGGAGCGGCCCGCCCGCACTGTCGCTGTTCCGCCTGCCCGGCGTGGACGAGCGCGCGAACGTGGTCGAGTTCTTCGTGCACCACGAGGACGTCCGCCGGGCAGCCGACGGCTGGCAGCCGCGGGAACTGGCACCGGGCCTGACGGAGGTGCTCTGGCACCGGCTGCGCGGTGCCCGGCTCTTCCTCCGGAAGGCCCCGGTCGGCGTGGAGCTGGCCAGGGACGACGTCCCGCCTGGCCCGGGCCGGGGCCGGCTGCGGATCACCGCCAAGGCCAGGACCCCGGTCGTCACGGTCATCGGCAGCCCGGCGGAGCTGACCTTGTGGGCGCTCGGCCGCACCAGCGTGGCGCAGGTCCGGCTGGACGGCAGCGAGACCGCCGTCGGCAAGCTCACCGCGGCAGGCTGGCGCGGCTAGGGTGCGCCCCTGGCCGCGGCAGGCTGGCGCGGCTAAGCACGATCCCGCGCCGCGGCAGGCACGGCCCCGGAGCCCGCACCGAGCTGCCGCGGCCAGCGGAGAGCTACCGTAACTAGAGGCCCGCGCAGGGCCGGCCGTTATCGATGGAGGCTGCCCGGTGGACGTGCTCGGAATCGATATCGGGGGGACCGGGATCAAGGCAGCGCCGGTGGACGTGTCCAAGGGCGTGCTGACCGCCGAGCGGATCAAGGTGCCCACCCCCCAGCCCGCTCACCCGGAGCCGGTGGCGGAGGCGGTCGCCGGGCTGGTCACCCAGTTCGGGTGGTCGGGGCCGGCGGGCATCACGTTCCCGGGCGTGGTGATCGACGGGGTCACGCGCACCGCCGCCAACCTGGATCCCGCCTGGATCGGCCTGGACGCCAAGGCGCTGCTCGAGAAGGCGGCCGGCCTGCCGGTCACCTTGCTCAACGACGCCGACGCGGCCGGGATCGCCGAGGTCAGATTCGGGGCCGGGGCGGGCCAGTGCGGGACGGTGCTGATGCTTACCTTTGGCACCGGGATCGGCAGCGCCCTGTTCACCGACGGCGTGCTGGTGCCCAACACCGAATTCGGCCACATCGAGATCCGGGGCAAGGACGCGGAGAAGCGGGCCTCGGAACGGGCCCGGGTGGATCACGACCTCGGCTGGGGCGCCTGGGCCGGCCGGGTGGAGGAGTACCTCAGCCACGTGGCGGCCCTGCTGTCGCCGTCGCTGATCATCATCGGCGGCGGCGTGAGCCGGAAGTCGGACAAGTTCCTGCGGTACCTGACCGGGCTGCCGGTCCGAGTCGTCCCCGCCAGCCTGCACAACAACGCCGGGATCGTCGGCGCCGCCATGGCCGCCGCCCCGCCGCCGGCCCGGGCCCGCAGGGCGCCCGGGGCACGCGGCGCCCGCCGGCCCGCCCGAACTTCATGATCGCGGGGATTCGGTAGGCCGGCGACCCACCTGATTCACCACGATCATGAGAGCAGCAGGGCTAGCGGACCGGGTGGCCGGCCGCCCGCAGGGCGGCCTTGACGTCGCGTATCCGCAGCTCGCCGAAGTGAAAGACGCTGGCGGCCAGCACCGCATCGGCGCCAGCGCCGACTGCGGGCGCGAAGTGCGCGAGCTCGCCTGCGCCGCCGCTGGCGATCACCGGGACCGGCACCGCCGCCCGCACCGCCCGGATCAGCTCGAGGTCGAACCCCGACTTGGTGCCGTCGGCGTCCATCGAGTTCAGCAGGATCTCGCCGACCCCCAGGTCCACCGCCCGGGCTGCCCACTCCACCGCGTCAATCCCGGTGCCCCGGCGGCCGCCGTGCGTGGTCACCTCGAACCCGGACGCGCCGGCCCCGCCCCGCCGGGCGTCCACCGACAGCACCACGCACTGGGAGCCGAACCGGTGCGCCGCCTCCGCCAGCAGTTCCGGCCGGGCAACGGCGGCGGTGTTCAGGGACACCTTGTCGGCGCCGGCGCGCAGCAGCCGGTCCACGTCCGCCGCGCTGCGCACCCCGCCGCCGACGGTCAGCGGGATGAACACCTGCTCCGCGGTACGGCCGACCACCTCGTACATGGTCTCGCGGCCGCCGCTGGAGGCGGTGATGTCAAGGAACACCAGCTCGTCGGCGCCCTCGGCGTCGTAGGCGGCGGCCAGCTCGACTGGGTCCCCGGCGTCCCGCAGCCCGGCGAACCTGATGCCCTTGACCACTCGCCCGGCGTCCACATCCAGGCACGGGATGACCCGCACCGCCACCGTCACGGCGGCGGCTCCCCGGAACCGCCGATCCCCGGGTGGTAGGCGACCGCCTCGACCTCGACCAGCATCCGCGGATCGACCAGGGCCGCCACGCCGATCATGGAGGTGGCGGGCATGGCCTCGCCGAACGCGCGGCCGTGCGCCTGCCCGTACTCCTGCCAGCGGGTCATGTCGGTGACGAACATCCTGGTCCGGACCACGTCGGAAAGCCCGGCGCCAAGCTCGGCCAGCGCCTCGCCGATGTTGCGGATCGCCTGCTGGGTCTGCGCCCCGGCGTCGCCCTCGTGCACGAACTGGCCGTCCGCGGTGGACGTGCAGCCGGACACGAACACATAGTCGCCAGCGGCCACCGCCCGGCTGTACCCGACGACCGGTTCCCACGGGGTGTCGGTCGAGATCTTCCGCGTCATGCCGCCACCTCCCTGAGCGCCTCCGCCAGCGTGAACGCCCCGGCATACAGCGCCTTGCCGACGATCGCCCCCTCCACCCCGAGCGGGGCCAGCGCGGCGATCGCGCGCAGGTCGGCCAGGCTCGACACGCCGCCGCTGGCGACCACCGGGCGGCCGGTGCCGGCGCACACCTGCCGCAGCAGGTCCAGGTTGGGCCCGGTCAGCGTGCCGTCCCTGGTGACGTCGGTGACCACGTAGCGGGCGCAGCCGTCGGCCTCCAGCCGGGCCAGGGTCTGCGCCAGGTCGCCGCCCTCGGACGTCCAGCCCCGGGCGGCCAGCCGGGTGCCGCGCACGTCCAGCCCGACCGCGATCTTGTCGCCGTGCCCGGCGATCGCGGCCCGCACCCAGTCCGGCTGCTCCAGCGCGGCCGTGCCGATGTTGACCCGGGCGCACCCGGTGGCCAGCGCCGCCTGGAGCGAGGCATCGTCCCTGATGCCGCCGGACAGCTCGACCGAGACGTCCACCCGCCCGATCACCTCGGCCAGCAGCGCGGCGTTGGACCCGCGGCCGAAGGCGGCGTCCAGGTCCACCAGGTGGATCCACCGGGCGCCGGCCTCCTGCCAGGCCAGCGCGGCGGCGACCGGGTCGCCGTAGCTGGTCTCGGTACCCGCCTCGCCCCGGACCAGCCGCACCGCCCGGCCCCCGGCCACGTCCACCGCGGGCAGCAGCGTCAGCGAAGGGCCGCCTTCCGCGCCGCTCACCGCAGCGTCTCCAGCCAGTTCGCGAGCAGCGCGGCGCCCGCGTCGCCGGACTTCTCGGGGTGGAACTGGACCCCGGCCAGCGGCCCGTTCTCGACCGCGGCGAGGAACGGCTCGCCGTGCGTGGCCCAGGTCAGCGCGGGCGGCGTCATGTGGTCAGCGGGCGGCAGCGGAAGCGAGCGGGCGGCGTAGGAGTGGACGAAGTAGAACCGCTCGCTGGGGCCGATCCCCGCCAGCAGCCTGGTGGCGTCCGGCGGGCTGACCGTGTTCCAGCCCATGTGCGGCAGGACCGGCGCGCGCAGCCGGGTCACGGTGCCCGGCCACTGCCCGCAGCCGTCGGTCCTGATGCCGTGCTCGATCCCCTCCGCGAACAGGATCTGCATCCCGACGCAGATCCCCAGCACCGGCCGCCCGCCGGCCAGCCGCCGGTCGATCACCTGGTCGCCGCGGACCGCCCGCAGCCCCGCCATGCAGGCCGCGAACGCCCCCACGCCGGGCACGGC
>DASQSC010000360.1:0-6621 GCA_035642555.1 Streptosporangiaceae bacterium
GCGGCCGCCGAGACGCTCACGACGATCTGCTTGTTGGCCGCGTCCGGCCGGGCCGCCTCGATGCTGCGCTGGATCAGGCCGGGCAGGTCGACCCGGCTGTCGCTGAGATCGAGCTGGCCGCTCTGGAGCCCGCCCAGGAAGAGCAGGTCGCCGACCAGGTTCAGCAGCCGCCGCGCGTTGCGCTGCATGACGGTGGTGAACGTCCGCTGCTGGCGGCTCAGCCGGTCGGCGTCCTCCTCGGTGAGCAGCTCCAGGTAACCGACGATCGAGGTCAGCGGCGTCCGCAGCTCATGCGAGACCAGGGCGACGAACTCGTCCTTCATGTGGTCGAGTTCCCGCAGCCGTTCGTTCTGGCGGGAAAGCTGCTCCTGCTGGGCCTGGGACTCCGCGTACAGCTGGGCGTTCACCAGGGCGTGCCCGGCATTGGCGGCGAGCAGTCTGACCAGCGTCTCGTCCTCTTCGTCGAAGCCGCCGTCCTTGCCGGCCAGCGACAGCTCGGCCTGCTGGGAACCGGTGACCGGGACCGGCATCACCAGGCAGCCGTCCCGCTGCCGGCGCCCGTCCGGCCGCGGCGGGCCCGGCTCCGGGTCCGGCCCGCCGCTGCTGGCCAGCCGGGTGAACGACCGGCCGTCCAGGGCGATCAGCCCGAACGCCGCGTAACTGGCCCCCGTCAGCTCCCGGCCGGTGTCGCACACCGACTGCATCAGCTCGCCGGGCACCAGGCTCCTGATCCGGGCGGTTGCGCTGGCGAGCAGCCGCAGCCGGTCCGCGGTCTGCCTGGCGGTGGTCGCCGCGGCCGCCGCCCGGCCCTGCGACCGGCCGAGGTCGGCGAGCAACCGCAGGTCATCGCGCCGCATCAGGGCCACCCGGACGATCAGGGCGAGCGCCGAAGCCAGCAGGAAGGTCTGCAGCAGCAGGTCATCGGCGGGACGGACCAGGGCCAGCATGATGATCAGCCCGAGGATGGCCGCGGCCGCCGGGATCGCCTGCGGGCCGACCTCGTTCGCCCGCACCGGCAGCGCGACGTACCCGGCCGGCCGGCGCGCCCGCAGCACCCCGCCGGCGCCGATGGCCAGCAGGCCCAGCGTCCAGAGCGGATCGGTCAGGTGGCCCTGCGCACCGTGGCTGGCGGCGGCCTGCGGGGCCCAGCTCAGCGCGGCCACCGCCAGCAGGCAGAAGCCCAGCGTGAACAGCCGGGGCGACGCCGGGATCCGGCGCAGCTCCCGGTGGAACCCGGTCATCTCCAGCGAGTTCGCGGCCAGCAGCAGGTACAGGGCCGGGTAGAGGACGCCCAGTACCTGCTGCCCGGCGGTACCGCCGGCGGCCGGAGCCGCCACGGTCCGCGCGATGGCCACGGCCAGCAGCACCACCGGGATCGCGTCCAGCAGGAAGACCCCGAACATGGACATCCGGGGCAGCCGCCGGGCGAACGAGATGATGCAGGGGATGGTGAAGACGAGCCAGCAGATTGCCGCCGCCCAGCTGAGCGTGCCGGGCGGGGCGGCCAGCCGGACGACGGCGCCGGCCACCCATAGCGCCGCGCCGGCGGCGTACAGGAGATAAGCCCCCCGCACGCCGGTGCCGGGCGCCAGCCGCAGCGCGGCGGCCAGCGACCCGGTCAGCATGGCCAGCCCGCCCAGCACCCAGCCGGCGCTGGCGGCCCACAGCGAGGCAGGCGCCGGCGCCGCCAGCCCGGTGACCACCGCCCCGGCTGCCAGCACGCCAGTGATCACCGTGCTGGCAGCCAGCACCCCGGCCAGCCGCGGCGGCCCGGCCTGGCCGGCCAGGCCCGCCGCCCGCAGATCCTGCCGGGTCGTCACAACAGTCGCTGCCTGTCTCACAACAGAGGTATCGTACCAGCACGAAAGGTAATCAATCAGTCCCGTTAAGTCATTTCACGCTGGCCGGGACGGCGCGCGATAGTCGCCGGCACACACGGGGCGCCGGGGGCGTCAGGAGGGCGGCATGCCGGCGAAGGCCTGGTTCCCGGGATGGGCGAGGCCCATGGCGGTGCCGAGGGTCACCCAGAACGCGGGGACCGCCTGGCGGGCGCCGTCAAGACCGGCCAGCTTGTGGCAGCCGCCAGGGGCCGCGATGACCGGCTGGTAGCCGCGGCCGTCGGCGGCGAACCTGAGCCGGTAGGTGACGCCGAAGTCGGCCGGGCAGCTGATCATCACCCGGGGCAGGGCCGGCAGCGAACACAGCTTGGCCGCCACGGCACGCGCCTTGGCCGGGTCATCGAGCCTGGTTACGGCGGGGAACCCGAAGTGCAGGTGATTGCCGGGCAGGCTGCTGACCCGGCGGATCGTCAGGGCGGTGATGCGGGAGGTGTCCGCGCAGACCGGCGCGGCGGCAGCGGCAGGGACCGCGGCAGCGCCGGGCCCGGACGGGGAACTGGCGGGGGCGGCGGCCGGGCTGCCGCCTCCGGAGCTGGTCTGGGCGGTCGGCGTGACGCTCCCGCACGCCGCCAGCCCGAACCCGACGGCGGCCGCGACCGTCCCCAGCAGCGCCCGGCTGACCACAGGCGAGACGATCATCGGTGACTCCGTTTCCACTCGGTCTGGTCGGCCCGGGCCGGAGGTTGGACGGCCCGGACCGCACCAGCTTGGACGGCGGCGGGACGCGGTCCGGTTCCGCCGGCCCGGCATCCGGGGCCGCCCCGCGCCCGCGAGCCAGCTGCGCCCCGTGAGCTGCGCCTACGGGTCAGCTGCGCCCCGTGAGCTGCGCTGCGGGTCAGCCTGGCTCGCTCCCGGTGGCGACCGGCCGGCCCGGGCCGGCCCCGGCCACCCACTCCGACCAGGAGCCCGCATACAGGGCCGCCGGGATGCCGGCGATCTCCAGCGCGAGCACCTGCTGCGCAGCGGTGACCCCGGAGCCGCAGTAGCACCCCACCGGCCCTGCCCGGCCGTCGGCTCCCACGGCGGCGAACCGTTCCCGCAGCGCAGCGGCGGTCCGGAACCGGCCGTCCGCCGCCAGGTTCCCGGCCGCTGGCGCGCTTACCGCGCCGGGTATGTGCCCGGCGACCGGGTCCAACGGCTCGGCCTCCCCCCGGTACCGCTCGCCCGCCCGGGCATCCAGCAGCACCCCCTGCCGGGCCACCGCCGCCACGGCGTCCGCGTCCAGCAGCGGCATCCCGCCCTGGCGCGCGGTGAAGTCGCCGGTCCGGGGGGCGTGCCCGGCGGCGCTGCCCTCCGGGCCGGCGGCGACCGGGTAGCCAGCGGCCACCCAGGCCAGGTACCCGCCGTCCAGCACCCGCACCGCGGGGTGCCCGAAGTAACGCAGCAGCCACCAGGCCCGGGCGGCGGCCATCGAGTCCGCCTCGTCGTAGACGACCACGCCGCGGTCCCCGCGCACCCCGGCACGGCGCATAGCGGCCTGGAACGCTTCCGGCCCGGGCAGCGGATGCCGGCCGGCCCGCCCGGGCGGGCCGGCCAGGTCGGCATCCAGGTCCACATAGACCGCGCCCGGCAGGTGGCCGGCCAGGTAGTCGCTGACGCCGGGCGGCCCGCCAAGGCGCCAGCGGACATCGAGCAGCGCCGGCGGCCGGTCACCGGCCAGCTCGCCCGCCACGGTCGCGGCATCGGCAAGCGGCTGCACGGCTGCCTCCTTCCTCGCGCCGGACCCGTATTCACAGCCAGCGGGCCGGCCTGTGGGTAACCGGGCGATTCCTGTGGATGACCTGTCAGTCGTTCGCCGATTCCGGTGGACCGCCCTGTGGATAACGCGGTGTCGCCGGCCTGGTTACGCACTGGCGTGCATCAATAGCGGCACGAACTGGTCGGCGGCGGTCAGCGAGCCGTGCATGCCGATGAGCGCGCTCTCCAGCGGCTCGGCCTTGCTGGCCACAATCGCCAGCCCGCCGATAGGGGCGGCGACCACGTCACCGATCCGGTCCGCCAGCGCCGGATCGACCGGGCCGAACCACCCGGCGGCGATCGCCTCTTCCCGCGACAGCACCCAGGCCCGCTCGCTGAGGATCTCCCGCCAGGCGGCGAGCACGTCATCGGCCGCGCCCGCCGCGGTGTACACGTGCCGGGCCCGGGGCTCGCCGCCGAGCAGATCCACCCCGTCCCGCATGCCGGGGACGGTGTCGGCGTCGATCCGGTCCTCTGGCAGCACGTCCACCATGCCGTGATCGGCGGTCACGTACATCGTGGTCGCCTCCGGCAGCGACCCGGCCAGCTGCTCGGCCAGCTTGTCCACGTGCCCCAGCTCGTAGCGCCAGGCGTCGGAGCGGCAGCCGAACGCGTGCCCGGTGCTGTCGAGCTGCCCGTGGTAGACGCTGACCAGCGTCCGGCTGGACTCCCGCAGCGCGCCGGCGGCCTGTGCGACCAGCCCGCCCAGGCTGTTGGCAGGCCGGTAGCTGTTGCCGCGCATGGCGGCCTTCGACAGCCCGGTCTTCTCCAGCCGCGCGCCCGCCACCCGGAACGCGTCGATGCCCGCCTTCGCGGCCCGCTCGTAGACCGTCGGCTTCGGCTGCCAGACGACCGGGTCCACGTCGGCATTCCAGCGCAGGCCGTTCAGCAGCACCTCCCGGCCCGGCACCCGGACCTGATAGCCGAGCAGGCCGTGCTGGCCCGGCGGGCGCCCGGTGCCCAGCGAGGTCAGGCTGGTGACGGTGGTGGCGGGGAACCCGGCGGTCAGCGGCCGTGCGCTGAGCGCCAGCTCGGACAGGAACGGCGCCGCGGCCGGATGATCGCGCAGCAGCTCCCAGCCGAGGCCGTCCACCACCAGCAGGCAGATCCGGCGGGCGCGGGGCAGCCCCAGCGGGTTGGCCTCGCCCCTCGCGCCGAGCGCGGCAAGCAGGGAGGTCGCCAGGTCGGGGAGGGTGCCCTCGTTGTAGTTCGGCAGTACGGGCGGGGCCATCGGCTCATCGGTCATGCCCGCACCCGTCAGCGATCCGCGTGAGCGGTGGCTTCGGCGAGCGCCCCCGCGAACGCCAGCACCCGGCGCACGGCATCGGCGCCGTCGGCTGCCTCGCTCACCCGGATCGAGAAGTCATCGGCGGTGATGGTGCCGCTGTAGCCATGGTCCGCCTCGCAGTTCTCGTCGCCGCAATGGGCCGGCTCGATTTCCACGTGCGACAGCACGTTCCAGCCGACGGTCAGCATGACCTCGGTGGGCATGGTCACGCCGGGGACGTAGGAGGCGGGGTCGGGGACAACCCGGGTCACCGCCACCGACGAGATCCGCTCGAACCGCACCGCCTCGGTGCTCGTCTCCGCCTGCGGGCGGGTTTCCGGCTCCTCGGCCGGGTTCTCATCGGTGTGCGAGTAGACCAGCCGGGTCGGCGTCAGGACCAGCACGGTCATGTGCCGGCGGACCTCCATCGCCGGGTCGAACAGCGCATCGTGGTGCACGACGAACGAGACCGCCGGCTCCGGGCCGAGCGCCGACCACACCGCATCGGCCACCAGGCCCGGGTAATAACCGCTTCGCTCGATCGCCGACCGCAGCTCGTCGGCCGTGGTTCGGGTATCCCTCATTCCTCCATCCTGCACCGTCCCGGGTGGTGCGCTCACGCTGCAGCAGCCAAATCGTGCCCCCAATGACATCTGCCAGCGAGATAAGAGGGTCCGCAACCGGGCGGGGCCGCCCGATAACCGGACCTGGGCCAGCGCCTGCCTGATCCGCTGCGCATAGGAGGCCGCCTCGGCCTCGCTGTCGTACTTCTGCCGCGGCCAGAAGAACCCCCGCAGCCCGTCCCCCCGGGTCCGGGGGACCACGTGCACGTGCAGGTGCGGCACGCTCTGGCTGACCGTGTTGTTGAGCGCCACGAAGCTGCCCTGCGCGCCCAGCGCGGCCGGCATCACCGCGCTGACCCGCCGGACCCGGGTGAACAGCGGCCCGGCCTGCTCCTCCGGCAGCTCAGGGAGGGTTTCGACGTGCTGGCGGGGCAGCACCAGCACATGCCCCTTGAACAGCGGCCGGGCGTCCAGGAACGCCACCGCTTCCTCGTCCGCCAGCACCAGCTGCGCCGGGACTTCCCCGGCGGCGATGGCGCAGAACATGCAATCGGCCACGGCACCGAACGATAGCGGCCGGCCGGTTGCCGCCGGTTGCCGGGCGCGGCAGCCTGCCGCTACGGTGCCGGGCGTGGCAGCGGACGGGCAGCGGCATGTGGTGGCCTTCGGCGGCCTGCCCGGGCCGGACTCGCCCGATCCCTCGCTCCGGCCCTACCTGGATTACCTGGCGGGCCTCGCCGGGCGCCCCCGGCCCCGGATCTGCCTGCTGGCCACGGCCGTCGGCGACGACCCCGCCGCGGTGGAACGGTACCGGGCGCGGCTGAGCTCGACCGGGTGCGAGGTGACCCACCTGGCCCTGTTCCCGATGCCGAACGTGGCCGACCCGGCGGACCTGCTGCTGTCGCAGGACGTGATCTTCGTGGGGGGCGGCAGCGTGGCCAACCTGCTCGCGGTCTGGCGGGTGCACGGCCTGCCCCCGGTCATGCGCACCGCCTGGGAGTCCGGCATCGTGCTGACCGGCGTGAGCGCGGGCGCGATCTGCTGGTTCGAGGGCGGCACCACCGACTCGTTCGGCCCGGACCTGCGCCCGTTCACGGCCGGTCTTGGCCTGCTGCCCGGCAGCTACTGCCCGCACTACGACGCCGAGCCGCGGCGC
>DASQSC010000361.1:0-2796 GCA_035642555.1 Streptosporangiaceae bacterium
CTACCACCGGGGCTGACCGGTGGCGGCGCGCGGGGTGGGTGACCGGCGGGGTCGCCGCCGGGTTCATCATCCCGGTCGCCCCGTTCCTGGCCGCCTCCCCCCACGGCTTCTACCGCAGCCTCATCACCGCCCAGATCGGCCCCCGGCTCAACCCGCACCGGATGCCGCTCTCGAACCGGCTGTCCAACATGGCCGGGCTCCCGGATATCCACCTGCATTCCACCACGGCCAGCGTGCTCGCGGTGGCCCTGGCCGGGGCCATCGCGCTGGCGACCCTCGCAGCCTGGCGAGCGGTCAGGCCCGCGCCCCTCGACCTGTACGTCCCGGTCGCAGGTGCCGCGATCGTGGTCATGTTCTTGTGGCCAGCCCAGTTCCACTACCACTTCTCCGCGTACCTCACCCCGTTCCTGGCGGCCGCCGTGGCACTGCCGGCTGCCACTCTCGCCGCCCGGGCCCGGGCCGCCACCCGCCAGCCCTGGGACCTGGCAGCCACCGGCGTGGCGGCGGCGATCCTGGTCGGCTTCACCGGGCTGCAGACCGGAACGGAAATGCACTTCGGGCACTGGGCGAGCGTCACCGAGGCCTCCGCGCACCGGATCGAGGCGATCGTGCCGTCCGGCGCGTGCGTACTCACCGACCAGTCTGCCTACCTGATCCTCGCCAACCGGCTCACCTCCAACGTGCCGGGCTGCTCGCAGATGGTCGACCCGCTGGGCACCGACCTCGGCCTGTCCGGCGGGCTCACCCCCGCCACCGGCGCGGGCAGGAACCCGGCGGTGGCCGCGCTCTGGCGAGATGCCATCCACCATGCCGGGTACGTGTTCCTGAGCTTCCATGCTTACCGCCGGGTCCCCTGGACTCCCGCGCTGCGGTCCTACCTCGCCGGCAACTTCGTCCAGGTGCTGAAGGACGCCCGAGGAGACATCCTGTACGCGCGCAAGGGACTGCACGGCAGCTAAACCCGCGGCAGTAATCCCGGCAGCCTTGCACCCCCCGGGCGGGTCCGGGGGCTGGGCCGGCGGCAGCCGCGGTTAGGCGGCCGGGCCCTCGCCGGGGGCTTCCTGGTAGGAGAACCGCTGCTCGCGCCAGGGATTGGCGCGGTTGTGGTAGCCCCGCTCCTCCCAGAACCCGCGCCTGTCAGCGGTCATGTACTCGATCGCGCGCAGCCACTTCACGCTCTTCCAGCCGTACAGCCGCGGGACGACCAGCCGGACCGGGTACCCGTGCTCCGGGCTGAGCTGGGCGCCGCCGAGGTGGGTGGCCAGCAGGCTGAGATCGTCTGCGAAATCCCCGATCCGGAGGTTCGCGCTGTACCCGTACTCCGCCCACACCATGACATGCGTGACGTCCGGCGCCGGCTGCGCCAGCCGCAGCAGATCGGTCGTGGCGATCCCTTCCCAGCAGGCATCGCGGATCGTGAACTTGGTCACGCAGTGGAAGTCCGCCGTGACCTTGCACCGGGGCAGGTCGCACAGGCCCGGCCAGTCCCACCGGTGCTCGCGGCCCGACTCGGTCGCGCCGAACACCAGCAGATCCCAGCATTCCGGGCGGAACCGGGGCACCGGCCCGTAGTGGAGCACCGGCCACGACTTGGCCAGATGCTGTCCCGGCGGCAGCTCACCCGGCTGGTCGCCGGTACTGGCCTGCCGCAGCCCGGCCGGCCCCGCCGCCGGGAACCCGCTGGCCGGGCCGCCGGCCCGGCTGCCTTCTCTCGCTGGAGCCTGCATGCTGACAACGATTGCACGAGCGGATTCCGGGCCGGTGGCCACCCCCGCGGGTCGCATGCGCTAGGCTGCCCTCCGTGCGTCAGCAGTTCTGGTTTTGGTATGGCTACCGGCCCGGTATCGGGACGGTCGCCCGCCAGACCACGCGCTGACGCGAAGCGACCTCACCAGAGCCCCGGGCCCGGAAGGCCCGGGGTTTTCTTGTTGAATAAGACCCAGATGCAGGAGGAGATCCGATGGTCGTGGTGATGGCGCCGGAGGCCACGCAGGACGACGTGAACGCGATCGTCCAGCTGGTCCAGGCGGCGGGCGGGGAAGCCTTCGTGAGCCGCGGGGTATCCCGCACGATCGTGGGCCTGGTCGGCGACGTGGACGAGTTCGGCGCGCTGAACCTGCGCAGCCGGGCCGGCGTGGTGGACGTGGTGCGGATCTCGGTCCCCTACAAGCTGGTCAGCCGGGAGCATCACCGGAACCGCTCGGTGATCAGGGTGGGCGGGGTGCCGATCGGGCCCGACACCATGACGGTCATCGCGGGCCCGTGCGCGGTGGAGACCGCGGAGCAGACCCTCACCGCCGCCCGGATGGCCAAGGCCGCCGGGGCGTCGCTGCTGCGCGGCGGCGCCTTCAAGCCGCGCACCTCGCCCTACGCCTACCAGGGGCTCGGCGAGGCCGGGCTGAAGATCCTGGCGGAGGTCCGGGCCGAGACCGGGCTGCCGGTGGTCACTGAGGTCATCGACCCCGCCAGCGTCGAACTGGTCGCCTCCTACGCCGACATGCTGCAGGTCGGGACCCGCAACATGCAGAACTTCGCGCTGCTGCAGGCGGTCGGCTCCGCCGCCAAGCCGGTCCTGCTGAAGCGCGGCATGAGCGCCACGGTCGAGGAATGGCTGATGGCTGCCGAGTACATCGCCCAGCGCGGCAACCTCGACATCGTGCTCTGCGAGCGCGGCATCCGCACGTTCGAGACCGGCACCCGCAACACGCTGGACATCAGCGCGGTGCCGGTCGCGCAGCGGCTGTCCCACCTGCCGGTCATCGTCGACCCATCCCACTCCGGCGGCCGCCGGGACCT
>DASQSC010000362.1:0-2474 GCA_035642555.1 Streptosporangiaceae bacterium
GGTCAGGTGCATGGCCTGGGCCTTGTTCGCGTAGTAGGCGCCGTCGGCGATGAACAGCAGCGGCTTGGTGAAGTTGCTGCCGTAGAACGGCCGTGCCGCCAGCAGGTCGGCATCGAGGGCGCCGCTGCGGGCCATGGCCAGCTCGGCGGTCATCATGACCGGGACCGGCCCGTCGCGGGCCGGCGGCACCACCGGAACGCCGCGCGCGAACGTCACCTTGGTCACGGCCCGGCCGTACGCGGACGCCCAGCGGGCCTGCTGGCCGGCGGGCGCGCTGCGGTAGGCGGCGAGCGCCGCTGCCAGCCGCCGGTCAGCCGGCGCGAGCTTGGACAGCGGGGCGAGCACAAACGACCGGGCGGCGCTGACCGGCTGGGTGACGCCGGCCAGCCGCTGCCAGTTGACCGGGCCGACCTGCTGGACGGCGGCGGTCCCGCGGTTGTACGGCGGGCCGTAGGAGGCGGCCAGGGCGGTCCCGTCGAGCTCGGCGGCGGCGGTGCCGAGGAAGTCGGCCGGGGCCACCCTGGCCCAGCTCTGCACGCTGACTGGCGGGATGTCCGGCGAGGACAGTACCCCGGCCATCACGACGACCAGGCCGGTCGCAACCGCGGTGGCGATCGCGCCCTCCTTCAGGAGGTCATAACGCCTGGTCGGCCCCTGCCACGGAGCGGCGTCGGCAGCCCGCGCGGCCTTGCGGGCGGCACGGTCCCGCCAACGGAGCCCCCGGGCCGGAAGCGGATGGCTGACCCCGCGCATCCGGACCAGTAGCACATGGGCGCCTACCAGCGCGATCAGGATGATCGGGATCAGCACCACGTGCCACAGCAGCATCTGGCCGAAATTCATGACATTGAAAAACGCTCCGGCCCCGGTCGCGTTGAACGCATCCTTACCATTGGTGGCGATCCACTGGGAATCGAAGTTCTGCTGCGTCAGGTAGCCGGTAAAGCATTCCACGATCGAGGCGCCGAACGCGACCACCCCGGTGATCCAGGTCAGCGCCCGGCGGCCTCGCCAGGCGGCCATCCAGAACTTTCCCCACAGGTGGATGACCAGGAACGCCATGAACAGCTCCACGCTCCACAAATGCACGCTGTTGAAGAAATGACCCACCGGGTTGACATGCCACCAGTCGGTGCCGCCCAGCGCGATCACGAACCCGCTGGCGATGGCCAGGCCGAGCGTGGCTATCGCGGCGACCCCGAAGACATAGACCCAGGACGAGACGTAGGCGGGCTGCCGGTCCGGCAGCAGCTTGCCCGGCGGCAGCAGCCGGAGCGCCCGGCGGCGGGCCCGGGCCGTCCACATCCGGGCATCGTCCTCGTCCTCCCCGGTGGCGGGCGGCCCGCCGGCCGGCGCAGTTCCGCTGGCATCGCCGCCACTGGCATCGCCGCCGAACGTGCGGCCCCGGGGGAAGGGCAGCAGCAGGGCGGCGCCGAAAAGCGCCACCATGACCGCGATCACGATCAGGTTCGCAACCGAGATCTCAAAAATGGACCAGTGCAAATATGTGCCGGGATGATTCAGGTCAATCGCTGGCAGCGTCGCCGCCGGAAGCATTCTGATCATTAGTCATGCGCCTCTCGGAGGGCGTTCCGGGAACACCGGCTCGCACCATCCTGTCGCTGCGGTAAACCAGCAGATAAGAGCGGACCGTCACTCCGGCCTGGGACCATGGTCATACCTGGGCAGGGCCCTATTCCGGGCGGAATCCCCGGCATGACGGTGCCCCCGCCGCGTCGCGGCGGGGGCACTGCCTGCAGCGTGCTGGGTCAGGAAGCGGCCGGCTGCACCCTGGTGGCGGTCCTGGGGAGGATCTCAGCTTCGGGCGCGGCGCGGCGCACGTGGGCGAACCCGAGGGCGGACAGGATCAGCAGCAGCCCGGCCCCGGTGAAGGCCACGATCGCGGCGATCAGCATGATCTGCCCCATCTGCCAGAACGCGTAGGCGTTCAGCAGCATGCTGCGCAGCGTGGTGCCGCGGAACACGGTCTGCACCAGGCCGGCGAGCTTGGTGTTGCGCGGCTGCGCCAGCGCGGCTGCCGACAGCTGGGAGTAGGTCTTGCCGCCGCTCATCTCCCGCAGGTGCACCGCGATGAAGTGGTCGGCGTAGGCGTGGGCCTGCGCGCCGGTGGCCATCAGCTGGCCGGCGTAGGGCCGCATGGCGCTGGCATCGGCGGCGGGCAGCGCCTTGAACTCCGGGCTGCCGGTGCCGGGGAAGACGATCTTCTGAGCGGCGAGCTGGCTGTGCACCTGGCCGTTCACGAAGCTGTGACCCCACAGCAGCAGCCCGCCGCCGGCCAGCAGCACCGCCGCCAGCAGCAGCCCGGCGATGGACGCCAGAGCGTCGAACGTCCTTCTGCGCATCGTGCGCCTCCTTGACTGCGCCGGGTCATCCTGGCCCGGCTATCAACTGAACCCTTCAGGCCTCAGCATCCCGGCGCCGGCAACAGGCCCAGCAGTGCCGCAAGGCCCCGG
>DASQSC010000363.1:0-9260 GCA_035642555.1 Streptosporangiaceae bacterium
GCCTGTTCGAGCGCGCCGGGATACGGGCGCTGCTGGTGGGCGACACCGCATCGGTCATGGTGTACGGGCACGGCACCACCGTCCCGGTGACCATGGACCAGCTCGTGCCGCTGGTGCGGGCGGTGGTCTCCGGCACCAGGAGCGCGCTGGTCGTCGCCGACCTGCCGCTCGGCTCGTACGAGTCGTCCCCGCGGCAGGCGCTCGCCAGCGCTTGCCGCCACCTCAAGGAGGGCGGCGCCCAGGCGGTCAAGCTGGAAGGCGGCAGCTCCGTCTTCCCCCAGGTGACGGCGCTGGTCCAGGCCGGCATCCCGGTCATGGGGCATCTCGGGATGACCCCGCAGAGCGTCCACGTGCTCGGCGGCCACGGCCGGGTGCAGGGCCGGGGGAGCGCCGGTGACCGGCTGCTGGCCGATGCCCGCGGGCTGGAGCGGGCGGGAGCGTTCGCGGTGGTGCTGGAGGCGGTGCCCGCCGAGCTGGGCCAGCGGGTCTCGGACGCGCTGTCGATCCCCACCGTCGGCATCGGCGCCGGCGTCGGCTGTGATGCCCAGATCATGGTCTGGCAGGACCTGGCCGGGCTCACCACCGGGCGGCTGCTCCGCTTCGTCAAGCGCTACGCGGACCTGGACCAGGTGCTGACCCAGGCGGTGGCCGGCTACGTGAACGACGTCGCCGCGGGCGCCTACCCGGATCCGGAGCACTCCTACGCCTGAGGCGGGAGATGATGGGGCCATGCACTACCGGCCAGCGGCGCAGCGGCAGCCCGATCCGCAGTACCAGCGGCTGCTGGCGCGGATCCTGGCGGAGGGGGCGGAGGTGCCGACCCGGCAGGGGCCGCCCGCGCTCACGCTGATGCAGCAGGCGATGCGGTTCGACCTGGCCAACGGCTTCCCGCTGATCACCGAGCGGAGCATGAAGTCGTTCTGGCGCAAGCCGATCGGGGAGCTGTGCGCGTTCATCAACGGCGCCACCACCCTGGCCGAGCTGGCGGAGTTCGGCTGCGACTGGTGGGGGCCGTGGGCGACCGAGGAGAAGACCGCCCGGCGGGGGCTGCCGCCCGGGCATCTCGGGCCCGGGTCCTACGGCGGCGCGTTCCGGTACTTCCCGACCGCTGAGGGGGGCGGCTTCGACCAGTTCGCGCACCTGGTGGAGCAGCTCACCGAGCTGCCGGGGGACCGGACCCACTTCGTGTCCCCGTGGATCCCGCAGTACCTGGTGCGGGGGCACGGCAAGCAGCCCCGCGCGACCATCGCCCCCTGCCACGGCTGGGTGCATGTCCGGGTCCTCGGCGGCTGCCTGCACCTGCACATGTTCCAGCGGTCGGGAGACGTGCCGGTCGGGGTGCCGGCGAACATGATCCAGTACGCCGCGCTGCTGCTGATGCTGGAGCAGCTCACCGGGATCCCGGCGAGCACCTACTACCACACGATCTCCGACGCCCACATCTACGCCGACCAGGCCGGAGCCGCCCGCGAGATGACCGGCCGGGCGGCCCGGCGGCTGCCCACGGTGCGGCTGACCGAGGCCGGCGAGAAGGTGGCCGACATTCACGACTTCCGCGCCGATCATTTCGAGCTGGCCGACTACGAGCCGCACCCGTCGATCGGCTCCATCCCGGTCTCGCCGTGATCACGTCGCTGATCGTGGCCGCCGCCGCCAGCGAGGTCATTGGCAACCACGGTGACCTGCCCTGGCACCTGCCCGGCGACCTGCGCCGGTTCCGCGCCCTGACGATGGGCCACGTAGTGGTGGCGGGGCGGGTCACCCACGAGTCGATCCGGGCCCGGCTCGGGCGGCCGCTGCCGGGCCGCACCACCGTGGTGGTCAGCCGGACGATCCCGCCGGGCGAAGAGGGTGACGTGCGGTACGTGCCGTCGCTGCCGGAGGCGCTGGCGGCGGCGGCCGGCCTGACCGAGCGGGCCGGGCGGGCGGAGTTCTTCGTCATCGGCGGCGCCTCCGTGTACGAGCAGGCGCTTGTCCATGCGGACCGGGTCTACCTGACCCGGGTGCACCGGGACGTGCCAGGCGACCGGGCGATGCCGCCGGGCTGGCTGGCCGGGTTCGAGCTGGTCAGCAAGGAGGACCGGGCGCCAGCTGGCGACCAGCCCGGCTACTCCTGGCTGGACTACCGGCGGGCGCGGGCGTGAGCCTGTACTGCTTCGGGAACGCGCGTACCCCCGAGCAGCTGGCCGACATGCGGGAGCTCGACGCGGCCGGGATCTGCCTGTTCTGCCCGGACGGGCTGCGCCGGCACGCCCGGCAGCAGATCCTGCTGGAGACCGGGCACTGGACCGTCACCCCGAACGAGTTCCCCTACCCTGGCACGGCCCTGCACCTGCTGCTGGTGCCCCGGGAGCATGCCGCCGACCTGCTGGACCTGTCCGCCGCGGCGCAGGCGGACTTCTGGCACGTGCTGGGGCAGGTGCGCGAGCGGCACGGGCTGGGGCACTACGGGCTGGGGGTGCGCAACGGCGACTGCGGGTACACCGGCGCGACCATCCGGCACGTGCACGCCCACGTCCTGGTGGGGGACCCGGCAGCCGGGAAGGAGACGCCGGTCCGGATGCGGTTCAGCTCCCGGCCCGGCCGCGAGGCCTAGCCGCGGGACGCGCGTTGGCTGGTCGTGAGCGGGCCGCCGGTGCGAGGGCTGGCGGTAAGGGAGCCGCCGGGCCGGGGGTGACCCGGATCAGGGTCACGCCGGCGGCGCGCAGCACCTGCTCGCCGTGCAGCAGCGAGTACGCCCCGGTGAAGAAGCAGCGGGCCATCCCCGCCTCGGCGATGAGGCGGGCGCAGGCCGGGCACGGGAACGTGGTCGTGTACAGGTCGGCACCGGCCAGCCGGATCCCGGCCCGGGCGGCGGTGGCGATGACCGCGGCCTCGGCGTGGACGGCGGTGGAAAGGTCCGGCCGTACCCCCCGGCCGAACCCGTCCCTGGGGTCTCCGTCGAAATAGGGCGCGTACTCGGTGGGATGATGCCGGTTCCAGGCGCAGGCCAGCACCTGGTGGTCCCGCGCCGCCACCGCCCCGACCTGCCGCCACCAGTCCGAGCTGCGCTCGCTCAGTTCACTGGCCACCCCCAGCAGTTCCCGCGGCACCTGCCCGGAAGTGATCTCGCTGTCGAACCCGGCCGGGGCGGCGGCGCTGCTCCAGTCCCGGTCCCAGCGCAGGAACGTGCGCTCGAACACGACCGTGCGGTCGCGGTCGAGCTGGTAGCGCGCGGCCAGGTCCCGCATCACCGCCTCGTCGGGCAGGACCAGCGGGCCGGGTCCCAGCGCGGCGGGCAGGTCCGGCGGCTCGACCACCCGGACCGCCGGGCGGCGGGGGGACGCCGCCTGGGGGCCGGCGGGGATACGGGCCGCCTGCGGGCCGGCGGGGGTACCGGCCGGCTGCCCGGCGGCGGCAGCGGGCGGCACCGTGGTCAGGTACGCGGCAGCCCGGTCCGGCGGCAGCGCCCGGATGTCCTTGGCCAGCACCTCGAACAGCTCCCGGAAGCCGGTGCCGAGCAACAGGATCTCGGCGGCATCGGCGTGCCGGGCGAGAAACTCCTCGTACCCCGCGTGGAGCACCGGCAGGTAGAGCAGGAGCTGCTTCAAGGCTGGCCCGGAGGCTCCGGCAGCCCCAGCTGGATCCGGCGCAGCCGCGCCGACGTGCTCACGGTGGCCATCCGCTCGAGCACCTCCACCCGGCCGCACCAGTCCGCTTCCAGCTCGGCGATCTCGTCCTTGTCATAGGTGTCGGCGGTTGCGACCAGCACGTCCGGCTGCACCACCTTGATCAGCGCCCAGCGCGGGTGGTGCAGGTGCTTGAGGGTCACCAGGCCCACGCCGCGCTGGTGGGTGACCATCCGCAGGCGTTCCATCTCCGGGACGGCCGGGCGGTGCGGCCCCTTGCGGGCGCGGATCTTCTCGTCGCTGTCCACCCCGACAAGCAGGAAGTCGCCCATCCGCCGGGCGGCTTCCAGGTACATCGAGTGGCCCTCGTGGATGATGTCGAACGAGCCGCTGGTAAGCACCACCTGCAGGCCGAGCGTGCGGAGCGCCCCGACGATCGACCCGATCCGCTCGTAGTCCTCAATAAAGCGGAGCTCGAAATTGGACGCATCTGCGAACAGCCCGCTGGTGACGATCGCGGCCTGGCCAGCCGGGCCCGCCGTGCTTCCGCTGTCCGGCTGGTGCCCGGGCAGCGCGCTGCGCACCCTGGCCACGCAACTCCCTCTCCGGTGTCTGCGGCCGGCCTGCCGCGCTCGCTCGCGGCGCCGGCCATTTCCCGGGTCCCAAGGTTAGGGCATGCCCCGCAGGTTTCAGCCTGCTGCGCGTCGC
Organism: Streptosporangiaceae bacterium; assembly: GCA_035642555.1. Lineage (GTDB taxonomy): Bacteria > Actinomycetota > Actinomycetes > Streptosporangiales > Streptosporangiaceae > JAIRTY01. The sequence goes on from DASQSC010000363.1 coordinate 4,317, forward strand.
CCATGACCCACCGGGACATACCCTAGCCGCGTGCAGCCCCCGGAACCGGCATTGGCGCGGCAGCGGCGGGGGTGCGTCGCTGACAGGGAGCGGCCCGCCGGCCGTCCCGCCAGCTTCCCGGCGCGTCGGCGTGCACCCGCAGGTGGGGCGCCTGCTCCCCGGCGAGCCGGAGCGCCGCGCGGACCATGCCGGGCGGGCCGCAGACGAACACGTCGGCGGGCCCGGCCGGCAGGTGCCTGGCCATGGCAGCCAGCACCCCCTGGCCGTGCTCGTCGCCGCGGGAACCAGGGACCACCGGAGTGATCTTGAGCGCGGGCCGGTCCGCCGCCAGCTCGTCGAGGCCGGCCAGGTCGTACAGGTCCCGCTCGTCGCGGGCCGCCACCAGCAGCCTGACCTGCGGCGGCTCGGGTGCCCGCGCCGGGCTGGCGAGTTCCTCGGCGATCGCCTTGAGCGGCGCGAGGCCGGTCCCGCCGGCGACGCACAGGACCGTGCCCGACGACGCGCTCGCCGCCGTCATCTGGCCCCGGGCCGGCCCGATCAGCACCGCGTCCCCGACGCCGGTCTGGCCCACCAGGGCGCTGCTCACCCGCCCTCCCGGGATGGCGCGCACGTGCAGGTCGACGGTGCCGTCCGGGCGGGGCGCGTTGGCGATCGAGTAGGACCGCCACACCCGGGGCCAGCGCGGCACCTGGATGTCCAGGTACTGCCCGGACCGGTAGCAGAGCCCGGCCGCTGGCTCGGTCCGCAGCGTCAGCACGGCCACGTCCGGGCCCCGGCGGTCGTGCCCGACCACCTCGCCCACCCACCAGGCAGGCTCGCCCGATGCCTCCCGGGCGGCCTCGGCCATGATCGTGGCGGCGTGGCCGAGCAGCGCCCGCCAGGCGTCCCCGGCCCGCTCGCTCCAGCCCGGGCCGCCGAAGGCCTGCAGCGCCCCCAGCAGCGTGTCACAGAACGCCCGGTAGTGCTGGTCGAGCACGCCGTAGCGGCGGTGGTCCCTGGCAAGCTGGCGGAGGTAATCGCTCAGGGACTCCGGCTCGTCGGCGCCCCATACGCAGCGAGCCAGCGCATCGAACAGCCGCCGCCGCTGCCCGCCCATGGCCAGCGGGAACATCGCCCGGAATTCCGGATTACGCACGAAAAGACTGGCAAAGAAATAAGCCATTAGCTTGTCCGATTGCGGCTCAAGCTGCGCAAACGATTTCTTGAGGGCCCGGAAATCGATTGCAGACAGTTCCCCGGGAGCCGGCGGCGCCGCCTCGGAGTGCTCGTCCCCGGGGGCCCCCGCCGCACCAGGAACAAGGGAATCCGGGACATCTCCGGTCATTCTGGCGTCTGGCCCGGACGTTCCGCTGTTAGAATGGCGGTACGGATTTCCGCCATTACCGGCCGGTAACCACCAGGATCCTGGACGGCCGTCCTGACCTGGTGACCGCCTTCGTGGGCGAGCGTCCGTGTATCCGCCAAGTGCGATCGCCATAGCCTGAGTGTTTCACCGCCAAGCGGGCGCGGACAAGCGTTTCCGGGCAAGTTCGGCTTGCGAATTTTCGGATGTGCAAATGGGTGCGATTCTACGATGCCGGATAGTAAGTGCATACCATGTTAACAACTACTACGTAGTTTCGTCGAAAATGGCAGCAAGTCATCACGTGCGCCGAAGCCGGGCGTTTCCGCCTGCCGGCGCCACAGCGGGCGTGGCGGGCCTGGCATTTCCCGGGGCCACCGCGCGCGGCCTGCGCGCCCGGCGGTCATCTAGGATGAGCCAGTGACAGCTGCCGGATACCTGAGGTTCCCCCATATAGCGAATGATGTGCTGGCCTTTGTGGCGGATGACGACGTATGGCTGGCACCGGTGGGCGGCGGACGGGCCTGGCGGTTCTCGGCCGACCGCGCGCCCGCCAGCCGGCCCCGGTTCTCCCGCGACGGCGCCGAGCTGGCCTGGACCAGCTGGCGGCACGGCCAGCCGGAGATCCTGCTGGCCGACACCGGCAGCGGCCGGTGCCGCCGCCTCACCTACTGGGGCGACGGCGGCACCCGGACGGCGGGCTGGACCCCGGACGGCGACCTGCTCGCTGTCAGCGGCACCGGTGCCGCGTTCGAGCGGTTCACCTCGGCATACGTGGTCCCGCGAGCCGGCGGGGCGCCGCGCCGCGAGCCCTTCGGCCCGGTCGCCGACCTGGCCGCGGACCCGGCCGCGGTAGTTCTGCTGAACGGCACCTGGGGCCGTGATCCCGCGTACTGGAAGCGGTACCGGGGCGGCACCGCCGGGCGGCTGTGGACCGGCACGCCCGGGCTGGTGGCGGGCACCGGGCAGCCGCGCTTCACCCGGGTGCTGGCGGGCCTCGGCGGCCAGTTCGCGTCCCCGATGCTGGCCGGCGGCCGGCTGGTGTTCCTCTCCGATCACGAGGGGACCGGCAACGTGTACTCCTGCCAGCTGGATGGCAGCGACCTGCTGCGCCATACCGATCACGACGGCTTCTACGCCCGCAACGCCAGCACCGACGGGCGCCGGGTGGTCTACCAGTGCGCGGGCGAACTGTGGATCCTCGATGACCTGACCGCCGGGAGCCAGCCCCGGCCGCTTGCGGTTACGCTCGGCTCGCCCGCCACCGGGCTGGCACCGCGCCTGGTCTCGGCCGCTGACGAGCTCGGCGACCTGTCCTGCGACGAGACCGGCCGCGCCAGCGCGGTAGAGGTCAGCGGCACGGTGCACTGGCTCACCCACCGGGACGGCCCCGCCCGCGCGCTGGCCGTGGACCCCGGCGCCCGGGCCCGGCTGCCGCGGGTGCTCGGCCGCAGCCAGGTGGCCTGGGTAACCGATGCGGAGGGGCCGGACGCGGTGGAGATCGCCCCGGCGGACGGTGCCGGGGAGCGGCGGCGGCTGGGGTCCGGCGAGCTTGGCCGGGTCAGCAGCATGGCGGCGGCCCCGGATGGGAGCGTGCTGGCAGTGGCGGCCAGGGATGGCCGGCTGCACCTGCTGGCGGCCGCGACCGGCCGGGTGACGCTACTGGCCCAGTCGGAGGACGGGCCGGTGACCGGGCTGGCCTTTTCCCCGGACTCGGCCTGGCTCGCCTGGTCGCAGCCGTGCCCGGGGCCGCTCAGCCAGATCCGGCTGGCCCGGCTGGCCGGTCCGGCGCCTGCCCGGGAGGACGATCCCGCTGGCACCCCCCGGCCAGAGGTCATCGAGGTCACTGACGGCCGGTTCACCGACTACGAGCCGGTTTTCACCCGCGACGGGAAGCACCTGGCGTTCCTGTCCCGGCGCAGTTTCGACCCGGTGTACGACGCGCACTCGTTCGACATGGGATTCCCGAACGGCTGCCGCCCGTTCCTGGTGCCGCTGGCCGCGGCCAGCCCGTCGCCGTTCGGCCCGCTGCCCGAGGGCAGGGCAGTCGGCGAGGAGCCGGGGGAGGAGGACGGCAAGGACGGCGCCGGCGGCGCCCCGCGCGCGGATTCCCCGGCGGCTGGCGGTGCTTCCGTTCCGGCCGGGGACGGTGAACTCGCGGCGCCGGAGGAGAAGAAGGGCGGGAGCAAACCGCCCGCCGTGGTGGTGGACCCGGCCGCGATATCCGAACGGGTGGTCCCGCTCCCGGTGCCGGAATCGCTGTACTCGTCGCTGCGCCCGGTGTCGGGCGGGCTGGCCTGGCTGCGGGAGGCCGTTACCGGCGTGCTGGGCGAGAGCCAGGCCGACCCGGACGACGACGCTCCCCGCCCGGTGCTGGAGCGGTTCGATCTGGCCAAGCGCGAGTGCACCGAGCTGGCGAGCGGGGCCGACTGGTTCGCCGCCAGCGGCGACGGCAAGCACCTGGTGATCAGGGACCAGGACGAGCTGCGGGTCGTCCCGTCCGGGCAGAAAGACGACTCCGGCGACGGAGCGGCCGTCAAGGTGGACCTGTCCAGGGCCCGGTTCCTGGCGGACCCGGCCGCCCAGCGCCGGCAGGCGTTCGGCGAGGCCGGGCGGTTCATGCGGCACGACTTCTGGGTGCCGGACATGGCCGAGGTGGACTGGGACGCGGTGCTTGACACCTACCGGCCGCTGCTGGACCGGCTGGCCACCGCCGACGACTTCGCCGACCTGCTCTATGAGGTGTTCGGCGAGATCGGGGCCTCGCACGCGTACGTGAGCCCGGCGGGGAGGCACGACAGCGACCCGCCTCAGGTCGGGCATCTCGGCGCCGACCTGGCGCAGGCAGCCGACGGGAGCTGGCGGATCGCCCGGGTGCTGCCGGGGGAGTCGTCCGACCCGCGCGCCCGCTCCCCGCTGGCCGCGCCCGGCGCGGGCATCGAGCCCGGCGCCACGCTGCTGGCGGTGGACGGGCAGCCGGTGGATCCGGCCACCGGTCCCGGCCCGCTGCTGGTCGGGGCCGCCCGCAAGCCGGTGGAGCTGACCATCGCGAGCGATGGCCGCGAGCCGCGCCGGGTCGTCGTCACCCCGCTGGGCAGCGACCGCAGGCTGCGCTACCAGGACTGGGTCGCCGCCAACCGGCGGCGGGTGCGGGAGCTGTCCGGCGGCCGGGCAGGCTACCTGCACGTGCCGGACATGATGGGGGAAGGCTGGGCGCACTTCCACCGTGACCTCCGGGCCGAGATGACTCACGACACGCTGATCGTGGACGTCCGGCAGAACCGGGGCGGGCACGTGTCCGAGCTCGTCGTGGAGCGGCTGGCCCGCCGCATCATGGGCTGGGACATGGGGCGCAACCTGCGGCCGCTGACCTACCCGCGGGACGCGCCGCGGGGGCCCGTGGTTGCGCTGACCGACGAGTTCGCCGGGTCGGACGGCGACATGGTGACCGCCGCCATCCGCATCCTCGGGCTCGGCCCGGTGGTGGGCGCCCGCACCTGGGGCGGGGTCCTCGGCATCGAAGGGTTCTACCAGCTGGTCGACGGGACCGGCATGACCGCGCCCCGGTACGCGATCTGGCTGCAGGGCTACGGCTGGGACGT
>DASQSC010000364.1:0-3138 GCA_035642555.1 Streptosporangiaceae bacterium
GCCCTCGACGGCGACGCTGACCTGCTGTTCACCGGGGAGATGATCTACCCATGGATGTTCCGTACCGACCCGGTGCTGGCGCCGCTGGCCGAGGCCGCCGAGCTGCTGGCGCAGCGGGAGGACTGGCCGCCGCTGTATGACGCGGCCCGGCTGCGCGGGAACGAGGTACCGGCGGCTGCCGCCGTCTACTTCCATGACATGTACGTCCCGGCCGGGATCTCGCTGGCGACCGCCGGCGTGATCAGCGGCCTGAGCACGTGGGTCACCAGCGATTACGAGCACGACGGGCTGCGGGTCAGCGGCGGTTACGTGCTGGGCAAGCTGATCGGCATGGTCCGGGATGGCACGTAACGGAGTGTGCCGAGCCGGCCGGTAAGGGTCACCCCTTTCGCGGCCTGCGCCGCGAATTGAACCACTCCCGCTCCGGGGTCCGTGCATCACTATGAGCCTGCGGCCGGTCCGCCGATTCCCGCGTCCGGCTTCCCGCTCTCCGCCGCCCCCGCCCCGGAGTGAGGTAGCTATGGCCATTGCCGCGCTGGCATGCTGGGCAATCACCGCTTCCGGGGGCATTTACATGCTCCTGGTGTGGCTCATCGAGAACGACCCCGGCTCCGAGGCAACGGCTCCCACCCGGCTGCCGGCAGCGCTCGTGTCCGGTCATGGCCTGCTCGCCGTGACCGGGCTGGGCCTGTGGACCGCCTACCTGATCAGCGACAGCGACCTGTTCGCCTGGTCCTCGGTCGCGGTGCTGATCGCGGTCGTGTCGCTGGGCGTGACCATGTTCAGCCGCTGGATCAGCGTGTACCGGGCCGCGGACCTGGTCCCCGCCACCACGCACGCGATCCCGGGCGTGGTGGCCACCGCGGCGCCGCCCGCCGAGCAGAACTTCCCGGTGCTGGTCGTGTTCGGGCACGGCATGCTTGCCTTCACTACGTTCACCCTGGTGCTGCTGGTTGCCCTGGGCCTCGGCGGGAGCTGACGCCACCCGGCCCCCAGCCCGGCCGGCCCCGGCGTCGCCGCCCGCCAGCCGCTCGGTTTAACTAGTTGCGATTAAGCAACTGATCCCGACTAGGCTGGGGCAACGTGCACGATCCGGGTAACGAGCGGGATGGCCAGGGCGCCGGCGGCCGGTACAAGTGGGTAGCGCTCTCCAACACCACGCTGACGATGACCATGGCCACGATCGACGCCTCGATCGTGATCATCTCCATGCCGGCCATCTTCCGCGGCATCCATCTGGACCCGCTCGCGCCGGGCAACGTGAGCTACCTGCTCTGGATGATCATCGGTTACCTGCTGGTGACGGCCGTGCTGGTGGTCACGCTCGGCAGGCTGGGGGACATGTTCGGCCGGGTGCGCATCTACAACCTGGGCTTCGTGGTGTTCACGCTGGCCTCGATCGCGCTCTCGCTGGACCCGCTGCGCGGCCCCGGCGGCGCGCTGTGGCTGATCGGATGGCGGCTCGTGCAGGCGCTCGGCGGCTCGATGCTGATGGCCAACTCGGCCGCCATCCTCACCGACGCGTTCCCCCGTAACCAGCGCGGCATGGCGCTGGGCATCAACCAGATCGCCGGCATCTCCGGGCAGTTCGTCGGCCTGCTGCTGGGCGGCCTGCTGGCTGCCTGGGACTGGCGCTCGGTGTTCTGGGTGAACGTGCCGATCGGCGTGTTCGGCACCATCTGGTCCTACCGGAGCCTGCGCGAGATCGCCACCACCAGGCGGGCGCCGGTGGACTGGCTCGGCAACGTCACCTTCGCGCTCGGCGCCGGGCTGCTGCTGGTCGCGATCACCTACGGGATCCAGCCGCACGGCGGGCATCCGACCGGCTGGACGAACCCCTGGGTGGACGGCGGGCTGGCGGCCGGGGTGATCCTGCTGGCCGCCTTCTGCGTGCTGGAGACGAAGATCGCCGAGCCGATGTTCCGGATGAGCCTGTTCAAGATCCGGGCGTTCGCGGCGGGGAACGCCGCTAGCCTGCTTGGCTCCATCGCCCGCGGCGGGCTGCAGTTCATGCTGGTGATCTGGCTGGCCGGGATCTGGCTGCCGCTGCACGGCTACAACTACGTGGACACCCCGCTGTGGGCAGGCATCTACATGCTGCCGCTGACCGCTGGCTTCCTCATCGCGGGGCCGGTGTCCGGCTGGCTGTCGGACCGGTACGGGCCGCGCCCGTTCGCCACCAGCGGGCTGCTGGTGGCGGCGGTCGCCTTCACCGGCCTGATGCTGCTCCCGGTGAACTTCTCCTACTGGGCCTTCGCGCTGATCATCTTCTGCAACGGGATCGGCTCGGGGCTGTTCGCGTCCCCGAACACCTCCGCCATCATGAGCAGCGTGCCGGCCCGCCACCGCGGCTCGGCCTCGGGGATGCGGTCCACCTTCCAGAACTCCGGCATGTCGCTGTCGATCGGGGTCTTCTTCTCGCTGATGATCGCCGGCCTGGCGGCGACCCTGCCGCGCACCCTGAGCAGCGGGCTGCACGCGCAGGGCGTGCCGCTGGCGGTCGCCAGCCGGGTGAGCCACCTGCCCCCGGTGAGCACCGTGTTCTCGGCCCTGCTCGGGTACAACCCGATACAGCACCTGCTGCGGTCATCCGGCACGCTGGCGTCGCTTCCCCCGCAGCGCGCCGCCGTGCTCACCGGCAAGCAGTTCTTCCCGCACCTGATCGCGGGGCCGTTCCACCACGGCCTGATCATCGTCTTCACCACGGCCGCCATCATGTCGGTGACCGGCGCGCTGGTCTCGCTGCTGCGCGGCAGGCAGTACTTCTACGACGAGCCGCCCGCCGCCGCCCCGGCCGGGGACGGGAAGGCGGGGCTGCCCGGCCGCCCGGCCCCGCTGCCGGCGGCAACCGCGCTGCCCGGTAACGGCAGCGGTAACGGGAACGGCCGGAACGGCCGCACCGGGCGCGGGCGGCTGCTTCCCGCCCGGCTCCGGCACTAAGCTGGCGTCGTGCCATGTTATGAGTACCGGTGCCGTGCCTGCGGGGCGACGTTCGAGCGCAACCGCCCCATGGCCGAAGCGTCCGCCCCGGCGACCTGCCCGCAGGGGCATGACGACACGGTGAAACTGCTGTCCACGGTCGCGGTGGGCGGCCGGTCCGGGGCCGCCGGGCCCGCCGCCGGCGCGGGCGGCGGCTGC
>DASQSC010000365.1:0-3483 GCA_035642555.1 Streptosporangiaceae bacterium
CGTCGGCCTCAAGACCCACTGCAAGGTCGCGCTGGTGGTGCGGCAGGAGCCGGACGGCACGCTGCGGCGGTACTGCCACATCGGCACCGGCAACTACCACCCGACCACGGCCCGGCTGTATGAGGACTTCGGCCTGCTCACGGCCGACGCGACGGTCGGCGAGGACGCCACGGACCTGTTCAACCACCTGACCGGGTACAGCCGCAAGGTCTCCTACCGGCGGTTCCTGGTGGCCCCGCTCGGGCTGCGGCCGGGGCTGCTGGAGCGGATCGACGGGCAGATCGCCCGGCACCGGGAGGGGAAGCCGGCCCGGATCAAGCTCAAGTGCAACGCGATCATCGACGAGGAGATCATTGACGCGCTGTACCGTGCCTCGATCGCGGGAGTGCCGGTCGACCTGTGGGTACGCGGGATCTGCTCGCTCCGGCCCGGCGTTCCCGGGCTCTCGGAGCACATCCGGGTGCGCAGCGTGCTGGGCCGGTTCCTTGAGCACTCCCGGATCTACGCCTTCGGTGACGACAACGACCCGGACAGCGAGGTCTGGATCGGCAGCGCCGACCTCATGCACCGTAACCTGGACCGGCGGGTCGAGGCGCTGGTGCTGGTGACCGACCCGGCGCACAAGGCCGGGCTGCGGTTCCTGATCGACCTGGCCATGGACGACTCGACCTCGTCGTGGTGGCTGTCCGGCGACGGCTCCTGGACCCGCCACCACCACGCACCGGACGGCGAGCCCCTGCGCGACCTGCAGCGCTCGCTCATCGACCGGCTGCGCGCCCGGGCCCTGGATAGCTGAGGCCGACGGCCCGGGTTCATGACTGGGGGGAACAGCCCGGACGAGGTCAGGGCGGCGGGTGCCGTCGTCTGGCGGGCCGGGGCTGGGGGGTCCGCGGGGCCGGAGGTCGCGCTGGTGCACCGCCCCCGGTACGACGACTGGGGCTTCCCCAAGGGCAAGCGCGACGCCGGCGAGCAGGTGCTGCTCACCGCGGTCCGTGAGGTGGCCGAGGAAACCGGGATCCGGATCCTGCTCGGACGGCGGCTGCCAGCCAGCCACTACGAGGTCCGCGGCCGTCCCAAGCGGGTGGACTACTGGGCGGCCAGCCCCGCGCCAGGGCCGCAGCCGCCCTTCACGCCGGGCGCCGAGACAGACCGCCTGGCATGGCTGGACCTGGCCGCCGCCCGCGGCAGGCTGAGCTACCCCCGCGACGTGTCACTGCTGGACGAGTTCGCCGCCGGCCCCGCCGTCACCATCCCGCTAATCCTGCTCCGGCACGCCCGGGCGGAGGACAAGCAGGCCTGGCGGGCCGCCGGGCACGCCGATGACCAGCCCCGGCCGCTGGCTGCGCCCGGGGTCGCGCAGGCCGAGGCGCTGGCCGAGGTGCTGGGATGCTTTCCGGCAGCGGAGGTGATCAGCTCCCCGGCGCAGCGGTGCGTGGCCACGGTCCAGTCGTATGCGGCGCGGACCGCCACCCCGATCCGGCTGGAGCCGTCGTTCGCGGTCGGGCCGCATGACCCGGCCGGCCTCGCTCCGCCCGCGGGCAGTGCGCCGGCCGCGGGCAGCGCGGCGCCCCGCGGCCCCGGGGCCGCCACGGCCGCCAGGCGGTGCCTGGAGCAGATCGTCGCCGCCGGCCGGCCCGCCCTGATCTGCGCTCACCGGGAGAACCTGCCCCTGCTGCTGGGCTGGGCCTGCAAGCAGCTTGGCAGCGAGACGCCGGACGGGCCGCCGCTGGCCCACGGCGCGTTCTGGGTGCTGCACATCAGCCGCGGCACGCTGGCGTCGGCCGAGCAGCACGACCTCGGGAGCTAGCGCGGGGCCGCGGCCCGCGGGCAGCGGGAGCGAGAAAGGCAGCGGATACGGGCCAGCGGGCGGTCAGGGCGCGTCCCGCGGAGACACGCCCTAGCGTGCTACCGGCAGGCCGGCGCCGGCCGGATCCCAGTCCAGGGTCGGCGGCAGTGCTCCCTCGAAGATCAGCAGCCAGCGCTTGATCTCGGTCCCGGCTCCGCCGCTGTAGCCGCCCAGGCCGTCGCCGGCCACCACCCGGTGGCACGGGACGATGACCGGGCACGGGTTGGAACCCATCACCTGGCCGACCACCCGGGCGGGCGGGACATACTGCCCCGGGGAACCGGCGTCCCCGCCGTCCGGCAGCCTGGCCAGCCGGGCGAGCGCGCCGTAGGTGAGCGTCTGCCCGTAGCCGGCGCCTGCCAGCAGCGCCGACAGCACCTGCTGCTGCGTGCCGGTGGTACCGGACCAGTCCACCGGCAGGTCAAAGGCACGTCGCTGGCCTGCGAAATACCCGGTCAGCTGGCCGATCGCGGCCGCCAGCAGGTCCCGGGCCCGCGCCGGAGCGCCGCCGGGCGGCGGGGAGCCGGCGCCGGGCGGGCCGCTATGGCCGGCCGGGCCGCCGTGCGGTGGCCCGAAACTGACCTGACTCACTCCGTCCTGGCTGCAGCCGACGTGGAGGTCGCCGACCGGCGATGCGAGCGAGCCCCAGGCGATCCGGCTCGGTGCCTGCTCACGGGCAGCACCCGAAGCCGTCCCGCCGGGCTGGCGGTGCTGGGCCACCGTTCCTCCATGATCTTCCGAATCGGCGCGCGCCTGCCTCAGCCACGGTAGGCGCCGCCTCGGACATTTCCGGGGCGCCAGCCCGCTACTCGCCGTCCTTCTCGGCGAGCCGGAGGAGCGCCTTGCTGATCGGCCCGGCGGTGAGCTCGACCTGCCACGGGCGGGCGCCGTGCGCGGCCAGGGCGGCACCCACCGCCTCCCCGGCCGGCGGGTCCGGCGGCTGCCACGCGAGCCTGCGCACGGCGTCGGGCTGGAGCATGTTCTCCGCGGGCAGGGAGTGCTCGTCGGCCAGGGCCGCCACCACCGTCCGCACCGCCGTCAGCCGGTGAGCGGCCACTGGATCTCGTTCCTGCCACCGGTGGGCCGGCGGTGGGCCGTCCGACGGCGGCGGCGCGGCGCCGGGCAGCTCCTCCTCGGGCAGGCCGAGCGCGCGCTGGACGGTGCGCGCCCAGTCCGGCAGGTTCCGGCGCGCGCCGCGGCCCCGGAAGCTGGGCAGCGACGCCAGCGCGTCCCGGGTGTCCGGCAGTGACCGTGCGGCCTCCACGATCGCCGCGTCCGGCAGCACCCGGCTGGGGGACAGGTCCCGGCGCTGGGCGATCTGGTCCCGCGCCTGCCACAGCTCCCGGACCACCGCCAGGCCGCGACGGCTGCGCACCAGGTGGATCCCGGACGTGCGGCGCCACGGGTCGGGCCGGGTGCCGGGCGGCTTGGCAGCCAGCTCGCTGGCGAATTCCTGCTGGGCCCACTCCGCCTTGCCCTGGTCGGCGAGCTGGACCGCGAGCGCGTCCCGCAGCTCGACCAGCACCTCCACGTCGAGCGCGGCATAACGGAGCCATTCCGGGGGCAGCGGGCGGGTGGACCAGTCCACCGCGGCGTGGCCCTTCTCCAGCGAGTACCCCAGCACCGTCTCCACCAGC
>DASQSC010000366.1:0-4059 GCA_035642555.1 Streptosporangiaceae bacterium
GCGGCACGCCGGCGGCCGGCGCGCCAGCCCGCGATACGCCCCCGTGCGACCGGCCTTCGCGCGGCCCGCTGGCCGGGCGTCCCGCCGCGGCGGGACGGTCGCTGACCGTTGCCCCGTTCCTTGTTCTGCTGCCCTGATGCCAGGACGGGCGGCCAGGCCGGGAGCCCGTGCGGGCAGTGTCCAGCGGGCGCGCGCGACCAGCCGGCCCTGGGCCGCGACCAGCGCCCTCCGGCGGCTCCGCGAGCGGCCTGCGGGCTCGTGGTACAGCCACCTGGAGCCTGTCCTGCGGCACCGGCCGGCCAGTGCTCATCACGCTCATCGTGGCCTCCTGATCGAATTCCCGTTCGATCAATACTCAGCGTATCGTACACTCGTTCTATCGCACACCCGTTCCCAGCCCGGCCGTGCTATCGAATATCCGTGCGACACACTTGTACCATGGGCCTACGACACTTTCGCCGTAGCTCGAACAGGTGTTTGAGATAACGATCCGGAAGCGCTAGCGTCGGTTCTGGATCCAGTCAGTACGGTCAGTCAGCCAGGAACCGGAGGTCAGCGGAATGCGCAACAGCGCGGACGACGGCGGGTCGCGCGCGGACGAGTCCCCGCCCGGAAACGGGATGTCCGGTGCCGAGTATCCAGCCGTGAAGCCCAAGGGAAGGCCGGGCCGCAAGCCGAAGGGAACGGTCCCGTCGGTGGTGACCGAGCTGCCCGACCGGCCAGACCCGGACCACGTGCTCACCTGGCGGCAGCGCAAGGTGCTCCAGGTGATCCGGGAATCAGTGCAGCGCCGGGGCTATCCGCCCTCCATGCGGGAGATCGGCGAGGCAGTCGGGCTGACCAGCACCTCGAGCGTCTCCTACCAGCTCTCCACCCTGCAGAACAAGGGTTACCTGCGGCGCGACGCCGGCCGGCCGCGCACGGTGGAGGTCCGGCTGCCCGGGCACCCGGCGGTCCGGCCGTCCGAGACCGTGACCGAGGAGTCGCCGCTCGACATCGTCTCCCAGGAAGCCGCCTTCGTGCCGCTCATTGGCCAGATCGCAGCCGGTGGCCCGATCGTCGCGGAGGAGGCGATCGAAGACGTGTTCCCGCTGCCGAAGCAACTGGTGGGCGAGGGCACGCTGTTCCTGCTCCGGGTCGTCGGTGACTCCATGATCGACGCGGCCATCGCGGACGGGGACTGGGTCGTCGTGCGTCAGCAGCCGGTCGCCGAGAACGGCGACATCGTGGCGGCCATGATCGAGGGCGAGGCCACGGTGAAGACCTTCAAGCGGTCGGGCGACCACGTGTGGCTGATGCCGCACAACCCGGCCTACGCTCCCATCCCCGGTGACGAGGCGGTCGTCCTGGGACGGGTGGTCACCGTCCTGCGCCGGGTCTGAACGTGCCCCTGGCTCCGGGACGCAGCCCGGAGCCAGGGCAGGCCGGGACAGGCCAGGGGCAGGCGGGCCAGCCGGAGCCAGCCAGGGCCGGCGGGTCAGGCCGGTCAGGCGGGGACGATGTTCACCAGCCGGGGCGGGCGGACGATCACCCGCTGCGGCTCCCGCCCCGCCAGCGCGCGGACGGCGCCCGGCGCGGCCAGGGCCAGTTCCCGCAGCTCGGCCTCGCTGATGCCGGGCGGTACCTCCAGCCGGTCCCGCACCTTGCCGGCGACCTGCACCACGCAGGTCACCCGCTCCTGCACCAGCAGCTCCGGATCCGCCACCGGCCACAGCGCCTGCGCCACCGACGGCTCGTGCCCCAGCAGCTCCCAGCATTCCTCCGCGGTGTAGGGGGCGAACAGCGACAGCAGCACGGCCAGTGTCTCGGCCGCCTCCCGGACCGCCGGGTCGGCGGGCCCCGGTCCGCTGTCGATCGCCTTGCGGGTGGCGCTGACCAGTTCCATCATCCGGGCCACCGCGACGTTCAGCCGGGCGACTTCGACCAGCCTTGTAACCTCCTCGATGGTCCGGTGCGTGACCTTCCGCAGGGCCACGTCACCGTGCCCGGCGGCGCCGGCCGCGGCGGCGCTCCCGCCCCCGGCCGCGACGCCGGCCCCGGTCGCGCTGCCGACGTCAGCGGACACCCGCCACACCCGGCCCAGGAACTTGACCTGCGCATCGGGGTTCACGTCGGCCCAGTCGACGTCGTCTTCCGGCGGGCTCGCGAAGATCATCGTCAGCCGGATCGCGTCAACCCCGTAGACCGCCAGCTGCTCCCCCAGGTCCACGCCGTTGCCCAGCGACTTGGACATGGCCCGGCCCTGGTTGATCACCTGGCCCTGATTCAGCAGCCGGGTGAACGGCTCGGTGAAGTCCAGCATCCCCATGTCATGCAGCACCTTGACGAAGAACCGGCTGTACAGCAGGTGCAGGATCGCGTGCTCCACCCCGCCCACATACAGGTCCACCGGGGCCCAGCGGCGCACCGCCGCCTCGTCGAACGGCCCGCCCGTGTAATGCGGTGAGCAGTACCGCAGGAAGTACCAGGACGAGTCGACGAACGTGTCCATGGTGTCGGTGTCCCGCAGCGCATGGCCGCCGCACTTGGGGCATTCGGTGTTCACCCAGTCGGTGGCGGCCGCCAGCGGCGAGACGCCGCGGGGCGCCAGATCCTGGCCGCGCAGGTCGGGCAGCACCACCGGCAGCTGCTCCTCCGGGACGGGCATTTCGCCGCACGCGTCGCAGTACACGATCGGGATCGGCGTCCCCCAGAACCGCTGCCGGGAGACCAGCCAGTCGCGCAGCCGGTAGCTGACCGCGGCCCGGCCGTTCCCGTCCGCCGCCAGGATCTCGGTGATCCGCGCGATCGCCTCGGCCTTGCCCAGCCCGTCCAGCGGCCCGGAGTTGATCAGCTCGCCGTCGCCGGGGGTGGCCACCCCGGTCTCCGCCGGGTCCGGCTCCCCCGTCTCCACCACCACCCGGACCGGCAGGTCATGGGCGCGGGCGAAATCCAGGTCCCGCTGGTCGTGCGCGGGCACGGCCATGATCGCGCCGGTTCCGTAGTCGGGCAGCACGTAGTCGGAGGCCCAGACACCGATGGGCTCGCCGGTGCCGGGGTTGATGGCGTGCCGCCCCAGGAAGACGCCCGTCTTGGGCCGGTCCGCCGCCTGCCGTTCGATGTCGGTCAGCTTGCGGACCCCGGTCAGGTACTCCGCCAGCGCGGCCTGCCGCTCCGGCGCGCAGATCTCGGCCGCCAGCGGCGAATCGGCCGCGACCACGAAGAACGTCGCCCCGAACAGCGTGTCCGGCCGGGTGGTGAACACCGTGACCGGCTCCTCCCGGCCCTCCACCGGGAACCGGATCTCAGCGCCCTGCGACCGCCCGATCCAGTTCCGCTGCATCAGCAGCACCGGGTCGGGCCACTTGTCCTCCAGCGGCTCCATGTCGGCCAGCAGCCGGTCGGCGTACTCGGTGATCTTGAAGTACCACTGGGTCAGCATCCGGCGGACGACCTCGGACCCGCACCGCTCGCACCGCCCGGCGATGACCTGCTCGTTGGCCAGCACGGTCTGGTCGACCGGGCACCAGTTGACGTAGCCGTCCTTCCGGTAGGCCAGGCCCCGCTCGTAAAACCGCAGGAACAGCCACTGGTTCCAGCGGTAGTACCCGGGGTCACAGGTCTGCAGCCGCCGCGACCAGTCGAACGAGACCGCATACCGGCGGAACGAGGCAGCCTGGGTCTCGATGTTCGCGTACGTCCAGTCGGCGGGATGGGTGTTGTTCCTGATCGCCGCGTTCTCCGCGGGCAGCCCGAACGCGTCCCAGCCGATCGGGTGCAGCACATTGTCGCCGCGGTGGAAGTAGTAGCGCGCGATGGCGTCCGCGATCGCATACGCCTCCGCGTGCCCCATGTGCAAATCGCCCGACGGGTACGGGAACATGTCCAGCAGATAGGTCCGCGGCCGCTGGTCGGCCGGGTCGTCGCTGGCGCGGAAAAGATCCATCCCGGCCCAGCGCTGCTGCCACTTCTCCTGCACGTCGCGCGGGTCGTAATGCTGCTGTGCCCGCTCGGCACTCTCGGCTGTCATGGTTCCCTCACACGGATCTGCTCGGCCCTGGCAATAGAAAAGCCCCCCGC
>DASQSC010000367.1:0-2339 GCA_035642555.1 Streptosporangiaceae bacterium
CGGTCATGCCGTGGTGCAGCGATGGTCCCGACGAGGCCGAGCTCGGCGGCGCGCTGGACGCGACGCTGAGCGACTGGGCGGACCGGACGCACGCCCAGGGCGGTACCGTCGTCGCCGCGCATTTCCCGAATCCGAACGGCGAGCCAGCCGTTCTCGTCGCGACCGGCCGGGCGGACGCCGTCGAGATGCTGGCCCATTCCGGTGACGCGATGCTCGAGTACTACCGGTACCTGAACAGCGGCTACCGGCTGCCGCTCGTCGGCGGCACGGACAAGATGACGAGTGCCGTCCCGGTCGGGCTGTACCGCACGTACGCGCGGCTGGATGAGGAGTTCAGCTATGAGGCCTGGTGCCGGGCGGTGCGGTCGGGTCGCACGTTCCTGTCCGGCGGGCCGCTGCTGACGCTCTCGGTCGACGGGCGCGAGCCGGGCGATACCGTCGGGCTGTCCGGGCCGGGAACGGTAAGTATCCATGCTGCGGTGCGCAGCATTTTCCCGCTCCGTTCGCTCGAAGTCGTGTGCAACGGCGAGGTCGTCGCGCGGGCGGAGGCCAACGGCGGGCGGGAGGCCGAAATCAGCGAGGAATTGCGGATCGACGCGAACTCGTGGCTGGCCTGCCGGGCGTTCGGCGCCGACTACCACCTCGATGAATGGGGCCGCCGGGTCTTCGCCCACACCTCACCGGTCTACGTCGCCTGCGGCGGCGACTGGCGGATGACCGACCCCGAAAGCATCCGTTACATCCGGACCCTGGTCGAGGGCGCCCGCGACTACGTACGGCACACTGCGGTCCGGAGGTCCGACCAGCTCACGACGCACCATCACGGCGAGGCCGACCACCTCGCCTGGCTGGAGCGGCCGTTCGCCGAGGCCCTGCGCGCGCTGGCAGAGCGCGGCCGCGAGTGAGCACGCCCGTGCTGGCCGGCGTCGGGCAGGTCTCCGAGCGGCTTGACCAGCCCGGCTACCGGCGCCGGTCACCGGTCGAGCTGGCGGCGGACGCGGCCCGGGCCGCGCTGTCCGACACCGGGCTTGACCCGCAGGTGGTGGCGCAAGCGATCGACACCGTCGCCGCCGTGCGGCAGTTTGAGATCTCCGCCCCGACGGCCACGGCGCCGCTCGGCCGCTCCAGCAACTACCCCCGGTCGGTCGCTGGCCGCATCGGAGCCCATCCGGGCCGGGCGATCCTGGAGGTCACCGGGGGGCAGGCGCCGCAGCATCTGGTCAACGAGATCGCGGCGGCCATCGCGGCCGGTGACAGTGAGGTGGCGCTGATCGTCGGCTCGGAAGCCATCTCCACCGCCGCGCGCTACGCCACGGCGTCCGGCCGGCCGGACTGGACCGAGCATGCTGACGGCAGCCTGGAAGACCGCGGGTACGGGCTGGCGGGCATGGCCTCGGCGCACCAGGCAGCGCACGGCCTGACCAGCGCCGCGAGCCAGTACGCGCTGCTGGAGAATGCCCGCCGGGCCCGGCTCGGGCTGAGCAGGCAGGAGTACGCGGCCGCGATGGGCGCGTTGTTCGCGCCGTTCACGAAGGTCGCTGCGGCCAACCCGCACTCCGCCGCTCCCACCGCCCGCACCGCGGCGGAACTGGTCACCCCCACCGAGGCGAACCGGCGCATCGCCGACCCTTACACCCGCTACCTGGTGGCGAGAGAGAAGGTCAACCAGGGCGCGGCGGTGCTGCTGATGCCGGTTGCTGCCGCCCGGCGGCTGGGTGTCCCGCCGCAGCGGTGGGTGTTCCTGCCCGGCCACGCCGACCTGGCCGAACGCGACCTGCTGGAGCGCGCCGACCTGTCCGCGGGCCCGGCTTCGGTGATGGCCGCCCGGCATGCCCTGGAGGTGGCCGGCATCAGCGCGGCGGACCTGGCCACCATCGACCTCTACAGCTGCTTCCCGATCCCGGTGTTCAACATCAGCGACGGCCTCGGCCTGGCCCCCGACGACCCGCGCGGCCTCACCGTGACCGGCGGGCTGCCGTTTTTCGGCGGGCCCGGCAACAACTACTCCCTGCACGCCATCGCCGAGACCGTGCAGCGCTGCCGGGCCGATCCGGGCAGCTACGGGCTTGTCGGCGCCAACGGCGGCATCATGAGCAAGTACTCCGTGGGTATCTACGCCACCACCCCGGCCGGCTGGCAGCCAGATGCCAGCAGCGCGCTGCAGGCGGAGATCGACAGCTGGCCCGCGCCCGTGGCGGCCCGGCAGGCCGACGGCTGGGCCACCATCGAGACCTGGACCGTCAGGCACCGCCGGGCCGGCTCGCGCACCGGCATCGTGGTCGGGCGCCTGGCGGCGGACGGCCGCCGGTTCATCGCGCGCACCGACGATCGCGACACCG
>DASQSC010000368.1:0-7591 GCA_035642555.1 Streptosporangiaceae bacterium
GGGGTACCGGCGGGTGCAGCAGGCCTGCCAGCAGGTGGCCAGGCACCTGTCCGGGCAGATCGCGGCGATGGGCCCGGCCGAGCTGCTCACCGACGGCAGCGAGCTGCCGGTGTTCGCGTTCCGGCTGACAGACCCCGACCCCGGGTTCAGCGTGTTCGACCTGTCCGAGCGGCTGCTCGAGCGCGGTTGGCTGGTGCCCGCGTACACGTTCCCGCCGGACCTGACCAGTACCGCGGTCATGCGGATCGTGGTGCGGAACGGCTTCAGCATGGACCTGGCCGAACTGCTGCTCGCCGATATCCGCCGCCACGCCCGGGCGCTGGCCGCACACCCGCGGGCGCACGCGCCGCTCGTCCCTCCCGCCCACCGCCAGCCCTTCGCCCACTAGCCGTTCCCCTGCCAGCCGTCCGCGCGGGATGCCGATTATCGCTGCGAACGGTCTGGCTCGGGCTGACCGCCGCCGGGCACGACCAGGCCGGTTTCGTACGCGGTGACGACGGCCTGGGTCCGGTCCCGCAGTCCCAGTTTGGCCAGCATCCGGCTCACGTGCGTCTTCACGGTCTCCTCGGTGACCACCAGCCGGGCCGCTATCTCCGGGTTGGACAGGCCCTGCGCGACCAGCCGCAGCACCTGCGTCTCGCGCGGGGTGAGCGCCGCGAGCGGGGCGGGGGGCGGCGCCGGCGCGGCCGGCCGCTGCCGGGCGAACTCGCTGATGAGTCGGCGCGTGACGGCCGGAGCCAGCAGGGCCTCGCCCGCCGCGATCACCCGGACCGCGTCGAACAATCGTTCCGCGGTGACGTCCTTGAGCAGGAAACCGCTGGCCCCAGCGCGCAGCGCGTCGTAGACGTACTCGTCGAGGTCGAACGTGGTGAGGATGAGGATCCGCGGCCCGCCCGGGCCGTCGCCGGCGAGCTGGCGGGTGGCCTCGATGCCGTCGGTGCCGGGCATCCGGACGTCCATGAGGACCACGTCCGGCCGGAGTTCCCGGCACAGCCGCACCGCTTCCGCCCCGCCGGCGGCGGTGCCGGCGACCGTGAAGTCCGGCTGGGTGCCGAGCAGCTCGGCGAAGCCGGCCCTGACCACCTGGTGGTCGTCGGCCACGACGATCCGGATCGCGGGCTGCCCGCCGGTCACCGCGGCGCGGGGTGGCTGGCCGCCGTTCATCCGCCCGCCTCGCCCTTGCCTGGCAGGATCGCGGTCACCAGGAAGCCGCCGCCAGGGGCCGGCCCGGTGCGCAGGTCACCGCCCACCGCCGCGGCCCGCTCGCGCATGCCGGTCAGCCCGAGCCCGCCGGTGGGCCGCCCGGGCGGGCCCGGCCCGTTGTCGCGGATGAGCAGCTCCAGGCCATCGCCGGTGTAGTGCAGCTCCACGTCGACGGCGGCACCGGGGGCGTGCCGCCGGGCGTTGGTGAGGGCTTCCTGGACGATGCGGTACGCCGCGAGCTCCACGCCCGGGTCGAGCGTGGCCGGCGCCCCGCGCAGGATGAGCCGCGCGGCCGAGCCGCCCGCGTCCCTGGCGGAGTCGAGCAGCTCGTTCAGTTCCCGCAGCCCTGGCTGCGGCTGCCGCTGCGCCGCTGGCGGCCCCGGCGTGGCGGCCTGGGCGTCCTCCCGCAGCACGCCGAGCAGCCGCCGCATCTCGGTCAGCGCGGTCCGGGCGGTGTCGCCGATGGCCGACAGCCGCTGCGCGCCGGCCTCGGGCATCCCGGGCGTGGCCAGCCGGGCGGTCTCCGCCTGTACCGAAATCATCGAGATGTGGTGCGCCACCACATCGTGCAGCTCGCGGGCGATGCGGGCGCGTTCCCCGCGTGCGGTGTGCTCCACCAGGCCGGCGGCGATGGCCTGCCGGGTGTCCGCCAGCGTCTCGGAACGGGCCCGCCGGGCGATCCCCGCCCAGGCCGCGACGGGTGCCAGCGCCGCCAGCAGCAGGGTGAGGACGCCGGTCTCCGAGCCCCGCGGGCCGGCCAGCGCCAGCACCAGGAACGGCATGGCGAGGACGGCCGCGAGCACCGGCGGGCCCCGGCGGCCCAGCAGGTACAGGGCGATCAGCTCAGCGGCCAGGCCCGCCACCGTCAGTGCCTGGAACGCCGCCAGTGCCAGCACGCCCGCGACGGTCACGGTCACCGCCGCCGCGGCCGGGCGGAGGAAGGCCAGCGGCAGCGTGGTGGCCAGGCACAGCAGCCCGAGCAGGACCGCTGACTGCGGGCTCATGAAGGTGGTGGGGGCCAGGTGCGGGGCCACGCCCGGGGTCACCGACTGGCTGGCCGAATGGGTCAGGCCCAGCGGCCCGATGGAGCTCAGGTCGGTGCCGGCCCGCACGGCCAGCTCGGTGGCCGCCAGCAGCGCGAGCACCGCCCCGGCCACCGCTGGCCCGCGCCGGTCAGCGGTGAGCCGCAGGGCGGCGCCCCGCCA
This sequence comes from Streptosporangiaceae bacterium, assembly GCA_035642555.1. Classification (GTDB taxonomy): domain Bacteria; phylum Actinomycetota; class Actinomycetes; order Streptosporangiales; family Streptosporangiaceae; genus JAIRTY01. The sequence goes on from DASQSC010000368.1 coordinate 2,409, forward strand.
GCCCGCCTGCCCGTCACCTGCCCAGCTCACGTATGCCATTGTGGCCGCCGGGCGGGCGTGCTGGCGTCCCCCCGGGCAGCGATAGCACCATCCCCCGCGAGAGGGACCCGGCGGCGGGCTCCCCCGCGCCAGCGACGGCGAAGACCGCTCCGCGGCGGGACGACCTGGGCCCCGGCCGCTCCCTAGCCTGCCTGCTATGGAAGCCACCATCGAAGTGGCCGGGCTGCGCAAGCGGTTCGGGCCGGCGCTGGCACTGGACGGCATGACATTCACCGTCCGGCCGGGGCAGATCACCGGCTTCGTCGGGCCCAACGGCGCGGGGAAGTCCACCACCATGCGGGTGATCCTGGGGCTGGATGCACCGGACGAGGGACATGCCCTGATCGGCGGGAAACCGTACCCGAAGCTGCGGCACCCGCTCAGCCAGGTCGGCGCGCTGCTGGACGCCGCCGCGCTCCAGCCCAGCCGCAGCGCCCGTAATCACCTGCTGTGGCTCGCTCACTCCCAGGGCCTGGCAGCGCAGCGGGCGGACGAGGTGATCGAGCAGGCCGGGCTGCAGGCCGTCGCCCGGCGCCGGGCCGGGGGCTATTCGCTGGGGATGCGGCAGCGGCTGGGCATCGCCGCCGCCATGCTGGGCGACCCGCCGGTGCTGATGTTCGATGAGCCGTTCAACGGCATGGACCCGGAGGGGATCGTCTGGATACGCGGCTTCCTGCGGTCGCTGGCCGGTGAGGGCCGGGCGGTGCTGGTGTCCAGCCACCTGATGGGCGAACTGGAAGACACCGCCGGCCACCTGGTGGTGGCGGGCCGCGGCAAGGTGATCGCCGACACCAGCGTGTCAGCGCTGGTCGCGGCCGCGTCCGGGGACCGGGTCGGCCTGCGGACCAGCGCCCGGACGGAGGCGATGACGGTGCTGGCACATGCGGGGGCCACCGTCACCGCCACCGGCCGGGACACGCTGACCGTCGCCGGGCTCACCCCTGAGCGCATCATCGGGCTGCTGGGCGCCAGCGCCGTGCCGTTCTCGGAGGTCTCGGCGCACCGGGCGACCCTGGAAGAGGCCTACATGGAACTCACCCGCGACGCGGCCGAGTTCCGGGCCGCCGCCCCGGCCGGCGAGGAGGCGGCACGATGACCACCATCACCCCCTACCGCCCGGCGGTCCAGTCCGGCCGGGACGGGTTCGGGCAGTTGCTGCGGGCCGAGTGGACCAAATTCCGGACCGTCCGCGGCTGGCTGATCGGCCTGGGCGTGGCGGCGGTCGTGACCGTCCTGCTGGGGGTGCTGACCGGCGGGAGCAACGACATAGCCTGCACCATCGGCCCGGGCGCCCCGGTCAAGCACGGCCGGGCCTGCCTGCCTCCCCCGCCGCCGACGGCACCGGGGGGGCAGCCGGTGCGCGACGCGTTCTACTTCGTGCACCGGCCGCTGGCCGGCAACGGCAGCCTCACCGCCCGGGTGACCTCGCTCACCGGCCGGTACGCCGCTGGCCAGGGTCCGTACCCGCAGCTGACGACCCCGGGCCTGCAGCCGTGGTCCAAGGGCGGCATCATCGTCAAGACGGGCACGAAGCCGGGCTCACAGTACGCGGCGATGCTGGTCACCGGCAGCCACGGGGTCCGGATGCAGGACAACTTCACCCGGGACAGCGCCGGCCTGCCCGGCCTCGTTTCCGCGGTCTCGCCCCGCTGGCTGCGGCTGACCCGCCACGGCGACACGATCACCGGTTACGACTCCGCCGACGGTGTCCACTGGACGCTGGTGGGAACCGCGCACCTCGCGGGGCTGCCCGCCACCGTCCAGGCAGGGCTGTTCGCCGCCTCCCCGGACCACACCGTGATCAACCAGAACTTCGGCGGCGGGGAGACCGGGACCTCGGATCCCAGCCAGGCCACCGCCGTCCTCGACCGGGTGAGCCTGGCGGGCCCGGCCAGCGGCGCCTGGACGGGAACCCAGGTGGGCGGAGGGCGCGCAGCCGCGGCGCCGGGCCGGTTCCAGCGGGCCGGAAATGCGTTCACGGTGACCGGTTCTGGCGACATCGCGCCGCTCCCGCCGGGTGACGGCAACGGCCTGGGCCCGAACATCACGATCGAGCGGAACCTGGCGGGCGCGTTCGCCGGGCTGATCGCGATCGCGGTGGTGGCGGCGTTGTTCATCACCGCCGAGTACCGGCGGGGCCTGATCCGCACCACGCTGACCGCGAGCCCGCGGCGGGGCCGGGTGCTGGCGGCGAAGGCGATCGTGGTGGCCGCGGTCACGTTCGTGGCGGGGCTGGCCGCCGCGGTCGTCGCGGTGGCGGTGGGTGACCACCTGGCGACCGCGAAAGGCTTCTACCTCTACCCGGTGACGGGACTGACTGAGGTCCGCGTCGTGGCCGGGACGGCGGCCCTGCTCGCGGTGGGCGCCGTGTTCGCCCTCGGCATGGGCGCGCTGCTGCGGCGGAGCGCGGTCGCGGTCACCGCGGTCATCGTGGCGATCGTGCTCCCCTACATCCTCGTCGTGGCCTCGATACTGCCGGTGGGGACGGCGGACTGGGTGCTGCGGCTCACCCCGGCCGCCGGCTTCGCCATCCAGCAGAGCGTCCCCGCCTACCCGCAGGTTTACGGCTTGTACACGCCGAACGGGGGATACTTCCCGCTCTCGCCGTGGGCCGGCTTCGCGGTCCTGTGCGCCTGGGCCGCGGTCGTCCTGGGGCTGGCCGCCTACCGGCTCCGGCGGAGGGACGCATGAGCCAGGCAGCGGCGGCCGGGCAGGTATGCCTGCCCGGCCGCCCGGCCGGAGCGCTGACGGGCCTGCGGGCCTGCCTCCGCGCCGAATGGACCAAGACACGCACCGTGGCGGGGCCGGCTTGGCTGCTCGCAGCCACCGCGGGGCTGACCGTGGCCGTCAGCGTGGCCGTGATCGCCGCGGTCCGCTGCCCGGCCGGAATGGCATGCCCGGTTGACCCCGGCAGGCTCAGCCTCACCGGGGTCCAGCTCGGCCAGGCCACGGTCGCCATCCTGGGCGTGCTGACGATCAGCAACGAGTACAGCACCGGCATGATGCGCACCACGCTCACCGCGATGCCGCGGCGATCGCTGGTGCTGGCCGCCAAGGCGGCCGTGCTCACCGGCGAGGTGATCGTGGCCGCTGCCGTAGGAGTGCTGGGATCGGTGCTGGCCGGGCGGCTGATCATGCCCGGCCACGGGTTCACGGCCGCCCGCGGTTTCGTGCCGCTGTCGCTGGCCAGCGGGCCGGTGCTGCGGGCCGCCGGCGGGTCGGTGCTGTACCTGGCCCTGATCGCCCTGCTCAGCCTCGGCATCGCCGCCCTGCTGCGGGACTCAGCGGCCGCCATCGGGATCGTGCTGGGCCTGCTCTATCTCGCGCCGATCGCCGCCAGCTTCATCACCAATCACCACTGGAGTGTCCGCGTCGAACGGTACTCGCCGATGCCGGCCGGGCTGGCGATCCAGGCCACCAGGCACCTGGCCAGCCTGCCCATCAGCCCATGGGGAGGCCTCGGCGTGCTCGCCGCCTGGGCGGGCGCGGCGCTGCTGGCCGGCGGCCTGCTGCTCCGCCTCCGCGACGCCTGATTTCGGTGACTGCTTCAGCTACGCGCTCGCCGAACGGACGGGGCACCCCGTGCTGTGCACCGGGGACGACTTCGGCGCGACAGACATCCCGGTGGTACGCCCGGGCTCGGCCGCGGGCAAACCGGGTTGACCGCCCCGGTGCCGGATGCTGAAGTCACCAGGTGAGCAGCTTCCGCGCCAACCGGCAGCACTGGAACCTGATCAGCCGCGCCTACCAGGCCGAGCACGACCCGCAGATCGGGGCCGCGCCCAGGCTGTGGGGCATGTACGCCATCCCCGACGCCCGCCTGCACGCCCTCGGCGAGGTCGCCGGCCGCCGGGTGCTCGAGCTGGGCTGTGGCGGGGGCCAGTGGTCCAGGTCGCTGGCCGCCGAGGGCGCGACCGTGGTGGGGCTTGACCTGTCCGAGGCGCAGCTCGCGGCGGCGGCGAGCGCGATGGGGGCTGCCCGCTTCCCGCTCGTGCAGGCCGCCGCCGAGCAACTCCCGTTCCCGCCCGGCAGCTTCGACCTGGTGTTCTGCGACCACGGCGGGCTGAGCTGGGCGCCGCCGCAGCTGGCGGTCCCGGAAGCGGCCCGGGTGCTGCGCCGCGGCGGCCGCCTGGTATTCAACGCCACCAGCCCCCTGTTCGAGGCCTGCTACGACAGCGGCAGCGGCCGGGTAACGGCCGGGCTGCGGAGCGACTACTTCGGGCTCGGCACCATCGCCGAAGACCACGGCGCCACCAGCTACCAGCTCACCTACGGCGGCTGTATCAAGCTCCTGCGCGGCGCGGGGCTGGTGATCGACGACCTCATCGAGCCGCGGCCGGACCCCGGGATGCGCAACGGTTACCTGCGCACCGACCCGCCGGACTGGGCGTCCCGATGGCCCGCCGAGATGCTCTGGATCGCCCGCAAGGAGTAACCCCCTCGCCATACCGGCAGCCGCAGCCGGAAGGGCTGGCCGGGGAACCAGGCGGCGGTCAGGCACAGCGCGATCACCGCGGCCAGCGCCCCGAGCCGGACCGCGGGCACTCCCGCCAGCATGGACCAGCGGGTGACCAGGTACAGCCAGTGGATCCGGGGGCCGGGAATGCCGGGCACGGAGTAGAAGGTGGCGGCCGTCAGCCGGGCCAGCACCGGCCAGTCCAGCCTGCTGCCCGCTGGCAGCGCGAGCAGGCACAGCAGCATCGCGTCGTACCAGGGCCGCTGATAGGGCCAGGTGAGCAGCCACGCGAGCGAGAGGATGAGGGCGGGCCTGATCGCGGGCAGCCCGGGGTAGCCGTCCGGCAGCCGCCGCAACAGCAGCAGCGCCACCGTCGCGAAGAGGGCGAGCGCCGCCGGGCCGAGCCAGGCCGGGCTGCCGGGCCCGAGCCCGGGCACGAACACCCGGTACAGGTTGTCGCCGGTGGCGGTGCTATGGCCGGCCAGCACGGTGAGTGCCGGCGGCCCGAACCAGAGGTAGGAGGGGACGAGCACGGCCAGCGCCCCGGCGGCGGAGGCCAGCAGCATGCGCGGCGACCGCCGCGCCGCCCAGGCCAGGCCGAGGCCGAACAGCACGAACGTGATCTTCAGGTCGGCGGCGACGCCGATCAGCGCTCCGGCGGTGAGCCCGCGCAGCGCGTCCGGGGCCC
>DASQSC010000369.1:0-5846 GCA_035642555.1 Streptosporangiaceae bacterium
CTACGACGCCACGATCATGGCCGATTACATGACCGGCAGACCGCTGCCGCCGGAATGGGCGGCGCTGGTCACGGTGCCCGCCCTGGTCATGGCCGGAGAAGAGAGCGGGGACTGGGCCCGCAACTCGGTGCGGGCGCTGACTGACCTGCTCCCGGCCGCCCGGCTGCGCAGCTTCCCCGGCGCCGGCCACGGGCTCCCGCTGGACGCGCTGGTCCCGGTCCTGCATGAGTTCTTCGCGGCTGGCTGATCGGTCCCCTGCCGCTGGCGGGGCGTGGACAGATCCGCTTGCGAGGGGCCAGGCCGGCCGGTCGTGATCCCCTGCGACCAGGCCGGCCTGGCCCGCGCGGGCGCGGCGGTGCCGGGCCCGCGCCTCCGGTTAAGCTGCGTAGTCCTGTGGGCCGGCCAGCGGCTGCAAGCCCCCGCGCGGCATGGCGGCGGCCGCGGTGTCCGGCGGTGGCTGCCCGGCCGCTGGCCGCTGCGCCGGGACCGGCTTCTCCGCGTCGGACCGGCGGACCCAGAGCCCGGTGACCCCCCGGGCAGCCACGCTCGCCGGGTCGGTGGGCGGCCGGGTTATCGGGAGCCGTCCCTTCGCTTCCCGGTGCGACGCCAGAAACCGGCGTTCTTCCCGCCGGATCCCGAGGCTGACCAGGACGATGATCCCGAGGATGAATCCCAGCCCGAAGATCGCTGCTCCGGCGGTGATGACTACTGCGGTCATGGGGGTCTCCCTCACTTCCAGCCCGCGGCTTGTGACCGCCGGCCCCCGGTGGTAGCTCGCCCGCGCGTGGCTCGCGACTGGAGACTGTTCCGGCGAGTTCGCCCGGTACTTCCAGCGGCAGGCCATCCTGCCTGCTAGGATCGCTCCGATTGATCTTGCCATCCCAGTCATACCAACCATTCCATTCCCTTCCCGGTGACGAAGGTCCTAAACTACTCATTCCACTTGTTGGTATGACTGGTGCAAGGAGTATGGTTCTCTCAGCCCGGATCAGGGGTATGATCACCCAGGGAGACGGGCACATTGATCCTGTTGGGGGGCATAATGCCTGCGCCGATGTACCGGCAGATCGCTGACGATCTCCGTCAGAAGATCGAGTCCGGGGAACTCGAACCCGCAACCCGGCTGCCGACCGAGATCGAGCTCATGGAGCAGTACAACGCGTCCCGGAACACCATCCGCGACGCCATCCGGTTGCTCTCCACCCGCGACCTGGTGGAGACCCGCATGGGCCAGGGCACCTTCGTCGTCAGGAGGCTCAACCCGTTCGTCACCACCCTGACCCGCGAGCCGGGAGACGTTGGCGACGACCCCGTCTACCTGGCAGAAGTGGAAGCCGGCGGCCGGAGGTCATACAGCACCCGGCCCCGGGTGGAGGTGCACCAGGCCAGCATGGCGGTGGCGGACGCGCTGCGCATCGAGCCCGGGGGCCAGGTCGTGAGCAGGCACCAGCAGCGCTTCATCGATGACATGCCGTGGTCGCTGCAGACCTCGTACTACCCGATGACCCTGGTCGAGAACGGGGCGCTCAGGCTGCTGCAGGCGGTCAACATCGAGGAAGGAGCGATGGCCTACCTGGGCGAGCAATTCGGGATCAAGCAGGCCGGCTACCGCGACTCGATCGCGGTCCGCGCGCCGGATGAGAACGAGACCGCGTTCTTCAGGCTCCCTTCCGACGGCCGGATCGGGGTCTTCGAGGTCTTCCGGGTGGGCTTCGATGAGAACGGCGACCGGATCCGGCTCACGATCACGGTCTATCCGACCGACCGGAACCGCTTCCGCGTCCTGGTGGGCAAGGTGCCCGACCGCGCCCCGCAAGACGGCGGGGAGTCATGAACTCACGGCCTGAGCAGGTGCCTGCCTCGCAGGGCAACGCCCGATGACCACCTTCCAGGCGGCCGTGCCTGAGCTGGAGAGCACGGGCGTGGTGGCCCCGGCGCCGGCCGCGCCGGGCCAGTTCGCCGGTGGCCCGGCCCGGCTTCCCGGCCGGCCCGCCTGGACCGAGCGGATCCTGCTCGGTACCCACCGCTCCGCGTGGCGGGCACTGGCCGCCCGGGACTTCCGCTACTACTTCGCCGGCAGCCTCGTCTCCAACGTCGGCACCTGGTTCCAGAACACGGCCCAGGTGCTGCTCTCCTACCAGCTCACCCACTCGGTGCTGGCGGTCGGCGCCGTCACCGGCGCCCAGTTCTCCGGCTCGCTCCTGCTCGGCCCGCGGGCGGCGGTGATCGCCAGCCGGGGGGACGGCAGGCGGCTGCTGGCCGGCACGCAGCTGATGTCGGCAGCGCTGGCGGGCGGCATGGCAGCGCTGGAAGCTGCCGGGCTGCTGAGCGAGCAGTTGCTGGTCGTCGGCGCGCTGCTGCTCGGCCTCGCGTTCGCGTTCGCCCTCCCGGTGCAGACGGCGCTGGTCCCGCGGCTGGTACCGGACACCAGCGCGGCGACCGAGGCTGGCATGACGATGAACTCGGTCTCCTACAACGCGGGCCGCGCGCTCGCCCCCGCCCTCTGCGTGGTACTGATCACCACCACCGGCTTCGCCGGTGCGTTCGCGCTCAACGCGGCCTCGTTCCTGGTTTTCGCGGTGACGCTGGCGGTGGTCCGGCCGCGCCCGATGACCCGGTCCAAGTACCCGGCGCGGGCCAGGGACGGGGTCACCATCGCGCTCCGGCAGCCCCGGATCGGGCTGCTGCTGCTCATGGTCGCGGCGGTGACCTTCGCCGACGATCCCATCCTCATCCTGGGCCCGGCCGTGACTCGTCACCTCGGCGCCGGCACCGCCTGGGCGGGGTACTTCCTGTCCGCGCTCGGATGCGGGACCATATTCGGCTCCCTCGGCCCGGCCAGGCGCGCCCGGGATACCGATGGCTCCGAACCCTCCCGGCTGGCCGCCGGGTGGCTGGTGGTGCTCGTCGGGTTCGTGGCCTTCTTCGTGTGCAGCCCGTGGAAATGGGCGAGCCTGCTGGCCGCGTTCGGGGCGGGCGCGGCCGCGCTGCGGACCGGGGCGGTCACCCAGACCCAGCTGGTGCGGCAGCCGACGGCCCAGGCCGCCGCGAGCGTGATGGCGCTGTGGGCGATCGCGTGGGCCGGCACGAAACCGCTCGCCTCGCTCACCGACGGCTGGGCCGCCAGCGCGCACGGCATGGTGTGGGCGGTCGCCGCGGTCGCCGGGCCGGCGGCTGCGATCGGCATCCTGGAGCTCGCGCTCCCGCAGCACCGGAAGGACAGCCTCAAGGTGTGGGCCCGGTCCGCCGGGACCTGGGTAAACGCCAGGCTCCGCCCGGACGGCTGACGTCAGCAGGCACCGCTGGCAGGGCCACCCGGGCCGGACGGACCCGAATTTTCGCCCGGAATTTACATTCCAAAGAAATGGCTGCTCCCCACGCGTTTAGCCTGGGGGCTCAGCCAAGGGTCCCTATTGGCACCGGTCGTCACCGTGTGACAGATGTTCTTGAGAAATCCTATTGTGAAAGCTGTGCAAGGGGATCAGGAAAGGGCTGTGTCATAATTGCGCCGAAGGGAATGGCAGACGCAGCTCAGGGAGGTGTGTATGGCCAAGCGATACGGTCGTCCGTCCGCGATGTACCGCTACGAGCACTACGACCCACGGTGACGCACAGTCCGCCACCCCTCAGCGCCGGGGCGCTCTCGCGCTGAGGGGGGCACGGGCTGGCGCCACCGGCGCCGGCCCCTCCGCGGCCCTGCCGGAGCACGCCGGCGGGGCCGGCGCATGCCTGGCCCGGTCCGGGGATCCGAAGGCAACGCCCCTGGCCCTGGCGGCCGCCCGGCATGTTGCGCCCCCGCGGGTATAGGTACCGCACCCGGCCGGGTACGTTCGGTGGAGTTATGTCTGACTCGGTGGGGCGAGCGTGGTGGCCGCGGCGCCCGGGAGGAGGCAGCCCGGACCGCGTCGCCGGAAAGGACTCATGAGGGGCCGCTCATGAGGACAGACTGGCGCAGCCGGGTGCTCCCGGACCGGCTTCCCCGCGTGCAGGGCGGCTGGCTGGCCCGCGAGCCCGCGGTGCGGGTTTCCCGGCTGCTGGCCGGGCTGGCGCTGCTGCTAGTGGCTGCCCTCGCGGCGATCGCGCTGGCGCTGGTCGTGACGCCGCTGCAAACCGTGGCGGTCGCGGGACAGGTGATCCAGGTCGGGGCCACCCGCCCGGACCTGAGCCTGTCGGGGCCCGGCGAGGTCGACCTGTTCGGGCAGAGCCTGCCGACCAACCTCCGGTTCACCGGCCCGGTCCGGCCCAAGCTCCGGCTCAGCCAGATCACGATCAACAGCCAGCTGACCAACTTCGTGCAGGGGACCAAGCCCTCCAGCGTGCAGCGGCGGCTCGGCAGCCTGCTCGCCGACGGCTGGCTGCACTACTTCGGCTGGGAGACCGCCATCGCCGGCGGCCTCGCGCTGATCGGCGTCGGCGCCATCGCGGGCTGGCGCAGACTGCCGCCCCGCACCACCCTCAAGCTGCTGGCAGCCGGGCTGGTTATCACCGAGGCCATCAACGTGGGCGCCATCATGGTCACCACCTACGGCGCCCCGGCGGCGCTGCGGCAGGTGCGGTCGCTGAACGATCTGGTCGGGAACGAGCCGGCGATCCCGCATGTCGCCAGGAGGGGAGCGGCGCTGCGCGGCGTGCAGGCGGTGGTGATCGGGGACTCGACCGCGGCCGGCGCCGGGCTGGCGCTGGTGCCGCGCCCCTCCCGGGCCGCCCGAGACTGCGGGCGCAGCGCCGACGCCTACGCCACCGACCTTGCCGCTGCCAATAACTGGCACGTCCTCAATCTGGCCTGCGACAGCGCCACCATCTCGCACGGGCTGCTGGGGAAGCAGCACCGCGGCGGCCACCGCCTGCCGTCCCAGCTGGCCGTGGCAGCGCGGGCCCGGCAGGCGTCGGCGGTGATCGTGAGCGTCGGCGCCGACGACCTGAACTGGTCGACCATGCTGTTGTACTGCGCCGTCGCCCCGCGCTGCGACGACAAGGCGTCGACCGCCTACTTTCAGCAGCAGCTCGCCAAGTTCAGCAAGGACTACCTGGAGCTGCTCAGCCAGCTCGCCACGCTCCCCGGCCACCCCCGGGTGATCATCAACCAGTACTACAACCCGTTCGGGCCGGCGCCTGCCTGCCTCGCGTCGACCGGCCTCACCGCCGCCAAGCTGCACACCCTCAATTCCCGGCTGGTCGCGCTCAACACGGTGCTGGCGAAGGGCGCCCGGCAGTTCGGGTTCGCGTCCCCGCAGCCCGACTTCACCGGCCACCAGCTCTGCTCCACCCAGCCCTACGTGCAGGGCCTGCGGTCACGGGCGCCGTTCCATCCGACCGTGCTCGGCCAGCTCGCGATCGCCCTGACCGATCAGACGGTCCTCAACCAGGCCAGGACCGGCACCGGCGGCGCCATCACCAGCCCGTCGCCCACGGTCACCGGCCAGGGCGGATAACCACTCCCTGCCACGGGGCGAGCTGCCAGCCGGGCCCGTCCCGGCCCGGCGCGGCCCCGGCTGCCAGCAGCACCTGCCCGGCGGGCCCGGGCACGGTCACAAGCCCGTCCGTCAGGTTGGCCAGCACCACCAGCTCGCCGGCCTCGAACGCCCACGTTCCGGCCGGCCCCGGCAGCTGCCGGTACGGCACGACCTCGCCGCCGAACGCCGCCCGGCGCAGCGCCAGCAGGTCACGGCACAGCCGCAGCATCGAGCCGGGGTCCTCGCGCTGGGCGGCGACGTTCCGGGTGAGGTGATCCGCGACCGGCAGCCACGGCCGGGTGCCGTCCGGCGTGAACCCCGCCCCCGGCGAGGCGTCCCACTGCATCGGGGTGCGGGAACGATCCCTGATCCCCCGCGCGACGCCGTCGCCGA
>DASQSC010000370.1:0-4839 GCA_035642555.1 Streptosporangiaceae bacterium
GCGCAGCACCTCCAGCGGATGCGGGTCGAACGTGATCACCACCGCCGGAAGCCCCAGCTCGGCCGCGTCTGCGACGGTCCGGGCGATGATGCGCTGGTGCCCCCGGTGCACGCCATCGAACACCCCGATGGTGACCACCGATCTGCCCCAGTCGGCGGGCACCTCCGTCAGGCCCTGCCAGCGGTACACGTTGCTGCTCCTCATCCTCATCCTCTTGGCACCAGAGCCGGTGCGGGCCCGGCCCGGCCGGCCGGGCCCGCGGCTGGATCCGTGCCCCCGGTCAAGCCTGCCATGCTCGGGCCGGTGCCCGCAGACCACGGCCCGCCGGGGACACAATGCGGTAATGGGCGAAGAACGAGAGCCCGGCGGGGAACAGGAGTCCCCCCTCAGCGGGGCGGGCCTGCGGGACCGCAAGCTGGTGCGGGCGGGCGGCACCGTGCGCCGGCCGGCGGGCCCCTGGACGCCCTCGGTGCACCACCTGCTGGGGCAGCTGCGGGCGCAGGGGCTTGAGCTGGTGCCGCGGCCGCTCGGCCGCGACGAGGCGGGCCGGGAAGTGCTCTCCTTCCTGCCGGGACGGGACCAGGGCTGGCCGTTCATCGCGGAGATCCTGGCTCCGGCCGGCGCGGCGGAACTGGGCCGGGTGGCTGCCCGGCTGCGCCGGGCGCTGGCGGGCTACCGGTGCCCGCCGGACGCGCGCTGGCAGTTCGCGGCCGGGGCGCCCGGGCCCGGGGAGGCGATCCAGCACGGTGACCTCGGGCCGTGGAACCTGCTGTGGGGTGACGACGGCCGGGTCACCGGCGTGCTGGACTGGGATTACGCCCACCCCGGCGACCCGGGGTTCGACACCGGGCACCTCGCCTGGTTCACCGTGCCGCTGATGGATGACGAGCGCGCCCGGGCCCGCGGGTTCCCGGCGCCGCCGGACCGGGCGGCCCGGCTGGCCGCGTTCGCCGCCGGTACCGGCCTGCCGGAGGCGGCGCTGGTGGCGGCGGCGCTGGCGGCGCAGGCCGAGTACGAGCGCCGGGTCATCACCCGCGCCGCGGCCGACGGCGAGTGGGCCGGCTTTGCCCGCCGGGGCTTCCACCGGCTGGCCGCCCGCGACCGGGCCTGGACCCTGGCCCGCTTTGGCGGGGGCCGGGATCCGGGCCCGTGACGGCCTGCGCCGGCCGGCGGTCACGGGACGAAGACGGCGACCGGGCGGGCGAGCCCTGCCCGGTCTTCCACCAGGGCGATCAGCGTGCCGTCCGGGCCGAAGGCGGCGACCGGCCCGGCGCCGCCGGGGGCCGCGCCGTCCATGGCGAGCGTTGCCCCGTGGGAGAGGGCGCCTGCCTGCGCGCTGGTGAGCCGCCAGGCCGGGAACGCGTCCGCCGCCGCGGCTGCCAGCGGCACCACCTCCAGCCGCTGCGCGAGCTGGTCCAGGGTGCGGGCCGCGGACAGGGCGTAGTGCCCCACCCGGGTCCGCCGCAGCATGGTCAGGTGGCCGCCGGTCCCGAGCGCCTCGCCGAGGTCGCGCGCGAGCGCGCGGACGTAGGTACCGCTGGAGCAGGTGACCTCGGCGTCGGCGTCCAGCAGCTCGCCGGCCTGCCTGATCGCGGTGATGCGGAACTGGCTGACCGTCACCGGCCGTGGCGGTAGCGCCGGCGCCCGGCCCTGGCGGGCCAGCCGGTAGGCGCGCTGGCCGTTCACCTTGACGGCGCTGACGGCGGGCGGGACCTGCTGGATCTCCCCGGTGAGGCCGTCAGCGGCGGACTGGATGCCGGGCCGGGTGAGGCCGCTGGCCGCCGCGCCGGCCAGCACCGTGCCCTCGGCGTCGCCGGTGTCGGTTGACTGCCCCAGCCGGATCGTGGCCAGGTACTGCTTCTCGGTCAGGGCCAGGTGGCCGAGCAGCCGGGTCGCCTTGCCCACGCCGATGACGAGCACCCCGGTGGCCATCGGGTCGAGGGTGCCGGCGTGCCCGACCCGCCGGGTTCCCGCCAGGCGGCGGATGCGCGCCACCACGTCGTGTGAGGTCAACCCGGCGGGCTTGTCCACGATGACCAGCCCGCTTTCCGTGCTAGGTCCCTGGCCGCGCCGGTCCGCGCTCACTGGCCGCCTGTGCCCTCGGGCGCGTCCGGCTCGGGCGGGGTGCGGTAGGGGTCGGCCTCCCCGGCGGGAACGGCACTCTCGCGGGCAGCGGCCACCGCTTCATCCGCCGCCCGCGCCCGGTCCATCAGCTCCTCCAGGTGCCGCGCGCCTTCCTGCACCGTGTCGCGCACGAATGCCAGCGACGGCGTGTGCCGCAAACCGGTCTGGCGGCCCACCTCCGACCGGATCAGGCCGGTGGCGCTGGCCAGCGCGGCCGCCGTCCCGGCCTGTTCCTCGTCGTCCCCGTACACGGTGTAGTAGACGGTCGCCTCCCGCAGGTCGTTCGTGAGCCTGGCGTCGGTGACCGTCACGAAGCCGAGCCGCGGGTCCTTCACCCGGCGCTCCAGCATCTCGGCCACGATCCGGGCGATCCGGTCAGCCAGCTTGCGTGCCCGGGGACCGTCCATGACCCTTCACTCCTCCTCGCTCACCAGCCGCTGCCGGGCGGACAGCAGCTCGATCTCCGGCCGCGCGGCCACCAGCCGCTCGCAGGCGTCGAGCACCACGGCGCAGTGCGACGGGGCGGACGCCACCACCGCTACCCCGATCTCGGCCCGCCGGTACAGGTCCAGGCTGCCGGTCTCGGCCACGGCGACGCCGGGATGGCGCCGCCGCACCTCGGCGATGAGCCCGCGGACGACCGACCGCTTCTGCTTGAGCGACCGCACGTCCCCGAGCAGCACGTCCAGGGTCAGGGCCCCCACGTACACGCCCGTATCCCCGTCCCGGCAGCCGGGCTGGCCAGCGCGTGCCGCCTTACGTCCTTGGCTTCTCCCGCATCTCGAACGTCTCGATCACGTCGCCGACCTTGATGTCGTTGTACCCGATGCCGATACCGCACTCGTAGCCGTCCCGCACCTCGGTGACATCCTCCTTGAACCGGCGCAGCGACTCCACGGTGAGGTTGTCGGACACCACCACGCTGTCCCGGACCAGCCGCGCCTTGCTGCCGCGGGTAATCGTGCCGGAACGGACCAGGCTGCCGGCGATATTGCCGACCCGCGGCACCCGGAAGACCTCCCGGATCTCGGCGGACCCGAGCTGCGCCTCCTCGAACTCGGGCTTGAGCATGCCCTTGAGCGCGGCCTCGATCTCGTCGATCGCCTGGTAGATCACCGAGTAGTAGCGGATGTCGACGCCCTCGCGCTGGGCCAGCTCCCCGGCCCGGCCGGCCGGCCGCACGTTGAAGCCGACGATCACCGCGTCGGACGCGATGGCCAGGTTGACGTCGTCCTGGGTGATCGCGCCCACGCCGCGGCCGATCACGCGGAGCAGGACGTCCTCCCCGACATCGATCTTGAGCAGCGCGTCCTCCAGGGCCTCCACCGACCCGGACACGTCGCCCTTGATGATGAGCCGGAGCTCTTCCCGCTCCCCGGACCGGAGCGCGGACTCCAGGTCCTCCAGCGTGACCCGGGGCCGGCGCTGCGCGAACTGGGCGCTGCGCTCCCGGGCCTCCCGGCGCTCGGCGATCTGGCGCGCGACCCGGTCGTCGGTGACGACCAGGAAGTTGTCACCCGCGCCGGGCACCGCGGTCAGGCCGAGCACCTGCACCGGCCGGGACGGCGGCGCATCCGGCACCTGCTCGCCGTTCTCGTCGAGCATGGCCCGGACCCGGCCGAACGCCTCGCCGCAGACGATCGACTCGCCCACGTGCAACGTCCCGCGCTGGACCAGGACCGTCGCCACCGGTCCCCGGCCGCGGTCGAGGTGAGCCTCGATCGCCACCCCCTGCGCCTCCTGGCTGGGGTTGGCGCGCAGGTCGAGCTCGGCGTCGGCGGTCAGGACGATCGCCTCCAGCAGCCCGTCGATACCGGTGCGCTGGGTCGCCGACACGTTCACGAACAGGGTCTGGCCCCCGAACTCCTCCGCCACCAGGCCGTACTCGGTGAGCTGGGACCGCACCCGCTGCGGGTCGGCGCCCTCCTTGTCCACCTTGTTGACCGCGACCACGATCGGCACCCCGGCCGCCTGGGCGTGGTTCAGCGCCTCGGTGGTCTGCGGCTTCACCCCGTCATCCGCGGCGACGACCAGCACGACCAGGTCGGTGGTCTCCGCCCCGCGGGCCCGCATGGCGGTGAACGCCTCGTGGCCCGGGGTGTCGATGAACGTGATCTTCCGCTCGTCGCCGTCCACCTCGGTCGTGACCTGGTAGGCACCGATGTGCTGAGTGATGCCGCCGGCCTCCCTGGCCACCATGTTGGTGTGCCGGATGGCGTCCAGCAGCTTGGTCTTGCCGTGGTCCACATGGCCCATGACCGTGACCACCGGCGGCCTCGGCCGCAGCGCGCTGTCGCCGCCCTCGTCCTCGCCGAACTCGATGTGGAACGACTCGAGCAGCTCCCGGTCTTCCTCCTCCGGCGAGACGACCTGCACGCCGTAGTTGAGCTCGGCGCCGAGCAGCTGCAGGGTCTCGTCGTTCACCGACTGGGTCGCGGTGACCATCTCGCCCAGGTGGAACAGCACCTGAACCAGCGACGCCGGGTTGACCCCGATCTTGTCGGCGAAGTCGGACAGCGAGGCGCCCCGGGACAGCCGGATGACCTGCCCGTTCCCGCGCGGGATCTGCACGCCGCCGATAGCAGGCGCCTGCATGTTGTCGAACTCCTGGCGCCGCTGCTTGCGGGACTTCCGGCCGCGGGACGGGCGGCCGCCGGGACGGCCGAACGCGCCCGCGGTGCCGCCACGGCCGCGGCCGCCCCCGCCGGGACGGCC
>DASQSC010000371.1:0-3741 GCA_035642555.1 Streptosporangiaceae bacterium
GGCCAGCTCGGCGGTCCCGAACCGGGCATACGGGGTGACCCGTACCGGCCCGCCCAGGCCGGCCATGGCGTAGTGCACCGCGGGCAGCACGTCGCAGGTCGCGGACAGCGCGACCACGTACGGCGAGTGAGTGTGCACCACCGCGCCGGCGGCCGGCCCGAAGGCGTTATAGACCGCCAGATGCATCGGGGTCTCGGTGGAGGGCCGCCGCCGGCCCGCAGTGGCTGGCCTGGTGCCCAGGCTCACCAGGCAAATATCCGATGGGGTCATGGCGTCGTAGGGCACCCCCGAGGGGGTAATGCCGATCATGTCGGGCAACCTGATGCTCAGGTTGCCCGACATGCCGTCGGTGAGGCCGTCGTCGGCCATGCGGCGGGCATGAGCCACCAGGCTTTCCCGTTCCGCAGCGAAGGCGGCCACGAAGCTAACGGTAGCTGGCTACTCCACGGGGATCTCCTGGTAGGTGGCGTCCAGGTCGACCCCGCGGCGGCGCTGCACGGCCCGCGCGATCACGTAGATCACCAGCCCGGACAGCAGGATCAGGATGTCGAGCAGGAACATGTCGAACGAGGCGCTGCCGAACAGGATGCCGCCGCCGCCGGCCGGCTTCCAGCTGATCCCGGACAGCGGGTCGTGCAGGTAGACCCAGCCCATGAAGCCCGCCGCGAGCAGCGACAGCACGCCCACGATCGACATCACCGGTATCCGGCCGAACTGCCAGTTGACCGGGGAGTCCTGCCAGACCTTGCGCTGCCGGTAGGGGAGCACGATCGCGGCGATGGAGGTGAGGCAGAACGACAGGATGAACCCGAAGATCCCGGTCAGCGTCTTGAACGGGGAATCGGGCCGGGTGTAGAAGTACAGCGCCGCGATCGAGCCGAGGCCCATGATGGCCAGCGCGTTCACGGGGGTGTGCCGCCGCTCGCTGACGTTCGAGAACCAGGACGGCATGACCCCGTCGATGCCGTAGGCCAGCAGGTTCCTGGATGCGTTGAGGATCTGCCCGGGCAGCCAGGAGTAGGACCAGAAGATGAACCCGAAGCAGAGCAGGAAGGCCAGCACCGCGTTCCTGGTCGCGTAGGACGCCAGCTCGGTGTAGGTGGGCGCGGTGCTGAAGTGCAGCGACGCGCCGTTATCGAACGACAGCGCGCCGAGGAACTTCGTGCCCGCGGTGCGCTGGAATATCCAGACCAGCAGCATGGCCGCGCCCGTCGTGACGACCGCCGCGATCGGCATGGACCAGATCTGGACCCGGCCCGGCCTGCGCACCTCGCCGCCGATATAGGCGGAGGACTGGTTGAAGACGAGTTCGAGGTAGATCCATGTGATCGGGATGACGGTCCAGTACAGGCTGAACGGGGCGGTGGTGAAGCCGCCCTTCTTGGCGGCGGCCATCACCGCCCGGTAGGGATCAGCCGTGCCGGCGGTCTTGCTGAGGGAGTGGTTGAATGCGGCCTGGAAGCTGGCCGGGTTCTTGGTGAGCAGGAACACGATCGTCAGCAGGACGCCGAGCATCGCCAGCACGAACAGGACGTTCTGGATCCGGAAGTAGTGGTTCAGCCCGGTGGCGAAGATGACCACGAGGATCACGATCAGGGCGGTGCCGGTCAGGAACGCCCCGGTCGGGGTGGAGAGCCGGTCCCCCCATGTGATCAGCGACGGATCATTGGCCAGCACGCCCAGCGAGCGCAGCAGCGGGGTGAGCCCGTAGTAGGCGAAGAACGCGGACGGCACCCCTCCGTACAGGATCCACCAGATCGTCTGGTTCCAGTTGGACATCATCCCCCACGCCGGTCCGAGCGCGCGGCTGACGTAGACGTAGTCGCCGCCGGACCGGGGCATCGCCACCGACAGCATCGCGAACACCAGCGAGGTGGGCAGCACGATGATCAGGGCAAGCAGGAACGAAAGCTGGATGTTGGAGCCGGGGTAGAAGGCGGGGATGAACGATATGGCGAACACCGTCATGAGGCCGATGCTCACGAAATTAATGTTGTAGACCAGCACGCTCCATTTGCCGGCCGCACGGACGAGGCCTGTCGCCTTGCGGGCGTAAAGGCCGGCCTCTTCATGCACTGTCATGAAAACCTCCTGCTCGTTCCGCAATGTCGGACATGGGGGCGAGCCAGATCCCGTCGTGCTGGGTGATCTTGTCGATCAGCCAGCCGAGTGCTCTGGCCCTCGCTGGGCGGCCGGACAGGAATGGGTGCATGGTGATCACGCAGCATGCGCCCTCCTCCGCGTACGCCACCACCTCCTCCCACCAGTGCTCGGCGACCAGGGACGGGCGCTCGATGGTGCCGCTGCCGGTGACCTCCGGCCAGAACGCGTACTTCTCCCAGTCGTCGAGCGCCCACGAGACCGGGATCTCCGTGATCGGGCCTCCCGCCAGCTGGCGGACATAGGGCAGGTCGGCGTCGAACAAGCTGCTGTCGAACCGGAAGCCGTACTCCACCAGCAGGTCCAGGGTCCGGTCCGTGGTCTCCCACCAGGGGGCCCGGTATCCGGCCGGCCGGACGCCGGCCACCCGGTCCAGCGCCTCCAGCCCGCGCTCCAGGTACTCCCGCTCGGCGGCCTCGTCCGCTCCGGTCAGCAGCTCATGCAGGTACCCGTGATGGGCGATCTCGTGCCCGGCGTCGCGGATGGCCCTCACTTGGCCGGGATGCTGCTCCGCCGTGTAGCCGGGAACGAAGAACGTGGCCCGGATGCCGCGTTCCGCCAGCAGCCGCAGCAGCCGGGGCAGCCCCGCCCGGGGCCCGTAGCGCTGGTGCGACATCAGCGAGGCCCGGGCCGAGTTCGCGGAATCGCTGGCCAGCATCACGGACTCCGCGTCTACGTCGAAGGTCAGCGCGACCGCGGCGCGGAACCCCGCCGGCCACAGCCTGGCCCCGGCCGGGCCAGCGCCCGCGTTCCCGCCGCCCATGCTCACCCGGTCACGAACCGGTGCGAGGTGATCTTGCTGCGTTCCAGCGTCAGGATCGAGCCCAGCAGGACACCCTCCGGGTACTGGGATCCGGGATTGACCACCAGGGTCCGGCCCAGCTTGCTGGTGGCGCGGGATTCGTGGATATGGCCGCAGAGCGCCACGACCGGCTGTATCTCCTCGATGGCCGCCCTGGTGGCGTGGCTGCCCACCGGTTCCTGCACCGGCTCGCCGCCCGCGGTCTTGATCCGCATGTCAGCGCCGAGCTTGAAGGCGCGGTCGGTCGACGTCCCGAATGGCGGGTTGTGCAGGTTGAAAATGACCGGCTGGGCAGGATCCAGCTGCCCTGCCAGGAGCCTCAGCTTGGCGCGCATCTGGTCCTCGGTGATCTCCCTGGGCGAGTCCCACGGCGTCGGAGTGGAGTAGCCGAGGCTCAGTACCTGGTATGGGCCGAATTGGACGATACGCTCTTCGGCCTGCTGGAGCCACCCGGCCTGATCCAGCAATCGCCGGACCCAGGGCGGGTCGTCATTGCCCGGCATGACCAGGCACGGCAGCCCTATATGGCGCAGCCGTTCCTCGGCCATTGATAGCCACCGCTCCAGCGTCTCAGTGATCACCTTCTCGAAGGCGCGCGTGAGCTGGTCCGGGTTGTCGCGCAACTCGGCGAGCTGGTCCGGGGTGGTCCGGTAGGGATAGCAGCCGAGCGCGCGGATCCGCTCTTCCACGCTGGCCAGCCCATCCTCCCCGTCGGCCCGGAACGACTTGCCGAAGGCCTGCGCCTCGTAGCTGCCGTGCGGCCCGCTGACGACGGGTAT
>DASQSC010000372.1:0-4239 GCA_035642555.1 Streptosporangiaceae bacterium
CGCCCGTCCGGTAGCCAACGGCCCGGCCGGCGCCGGTTCCGCCCGCCCGGGCTCTGCGGACCCGGGCTCTGCGGGCCCGGGATCGGCTACCCGGCCCCGGCGCTGCCCGCGCCGCCCGGTCCGCCACGCTGACGTCTCGGGCTCGCCCGCGGCAGCCGGGACCGCCCCCGGCCGGGCCGTCCCAGGCTGTGCAGAACCTGGCGGGGCCGTCCCCGGCTCGCCGCCTCGCGGCACACCGTCCCGCGCGGGCCTGGCCGGCTGCCGTTCCCGGCGCCCGGCGGCTAGCTGCTCCGCGCCCTCGGCCGCGGATTTCGCCCCGGGCAGCCCCAGCCCGGCGACCACGAGCACCGCCAGCGCCTCGAGCGCGATCAGCAGGTCGCGACCGAGCTGGCTATGGCCCAGGGTCAGCCGCCCGCCCCCGGCCGGCAGCCGGAAGCCCTGCGCCCATCCGCCCACCGGGGAGGACAACGGCGTGAGCGGGTGACCGTTCACCGAGGCCGACCAGCCACCGGCCGGCTCGGCCAGGACCAGCTCGCCGCCGCCGGAAGGCAGGGCCACGCCGGAGGCACCGACCGTCCCGGATGCGACCGGCACCACCTTCCCGCCCGGCTGTACGACCGTGACCCGGGCCGCGGTGCCGGTGACCCGCCAGAGCCGGAAAGCCGGGGTCTGGCTGACCGGGCGCAGGCCGGCCACCCCGTCCAGCAGCCGCGCCACGCCGGGGCTGGCCGGGGATGGCATCAGGACGTAGCCGATGCCCAGCTGCGCCAGGTTCCGGCCCTGGTCCTGGACCGCCGAGCCGCCGGGTGCGGCCAGCGAGGCCACCTCCCGCGTCAGCACCCGCTGCGCGTCCGGCGGCATGGCAAGCTGACTGGAGCCGAGCAGCGGATCGGTGTCCCGCAGCACCTCATACGAGATCGCGCCGTGGCGGCCGGCCCGCAGCACCAGCGTCCGCTGCCGCAGCCCGGTGTCCGCGGATACCGCGACGAACTCGGGCAGGACCTGGTTACGGACCACGGCGACTGGCCCTCGCACGCCCTTGGCCACCCAGGAGGCCAGCCCGAGCGCCGGGCCCGCGCTCGCCACCACCGCCACCGCCACCAGCGCGGCCCCGGCAGGGTGCCGCCAGCGTCCGGCCGCCAGCTTGTCTCGCAGCAGGTCACCGGCAGCCGCGACGGACATCAGCAGCCCGGCTCCGGCCAGCGCCAGCACCGGCCCCGGCCAGGCGGCCACCGGCGCACCGCCGGTCGGCGGGGTGACGACGAGCCTGCTGGCCCCGGCCGCGATCAGCAGGCCGGTCAGCGCGATCGCCCACCCGGCCCGGACCAGCGGACGGCTGCCGGCGAGCACGACCGTGAGCGCCGCCGCCAGCAGCAGCCCCCCGGTCACCCAGTACGGGGGCAGGCCGGGCCCGCCCGGCGACAGCAGGAGCAGGAACTTGCCCGCGAGGCCCGCCTGCGCCAGGCCTGGCTGGCTGAGCCCAGCTTCCAGGAAGACCGACATCGGCTGCGTCGCGACCTGCACCGACCACGGCAGCAGCAGTAACGGCGGTACCACCGTCACGATCGCCAGGTTGAGCCCGGCGGGTTTCCGGGTCCGGGCCGCCAGCAGCGCCCCGGCCCCGGTCAGCACCGCCACGGCGATCCAGGTCAGCGGCACGAACGCAGCCGCGACCGCGGTGACGAGGGCGGCAGCCCAGGCAGCGCGCCTGGCCCGGCGCGGCGACGCGGTGAAAATCCGTGCCACCAGCAGGCCGATCACGGGCAGCAGGACGAACATCACGGCGGTCCCGAGGCGGCCGGCGGCGACCGCGCCCATGCCGACCGGCAGCAACGCGTAAACAGCCGCCACCCACACCCGGACCGGCATCAGGGCGGTCACCCGGCGGGCCGCCAGGAATGCGGTGAGCCCCGCCAGCGGGACGCAGCCGAGCAGCAGCACGTCCACGGCCAGCCACGGCTTGCCGCCCAGCAGCGTCGACAGCAGCGCCATCAGCGCCGCCCACGGCGGGGCCGAGGCCGCGCTCCCGAGCCCGGCCGGGTGGAAGCCTTGCAGGTACTCCTGCCACAGCGCCGACGCCCCGCCCCAGGCGGGAGTCAGGTTGCCGCCGCCCAGCGGGCCGCCGCGGAGCAGCGACCGCTCCGCTACCAGCGCGACGACGGTGAGCGCGAGTACCAGCAGCACCCCCGGGTTCGTCAGCACCCGCTGCGCGAAGCCGGTGTCGGTCAGCAGCGAGTCGTCCTCGCTGGGGTCGTCGGTGGCGTGGTGACTGCCGATGGTGTCGGTGGTCGCGGCGCTCGACAACGCGTTGACGAGGAACTCGGCCAGCCGCTGCAGGGTCCTGCCGGGCGGCAGGTCCGCGCGGAGCCGGCCGTAGGCGTTCCGCCGCCCGCGTGCTCGCAGCTTCCGCGCCCCGAGCAGCCGGAACGGGTGCCCGACCACGGAGGTCAGTGCCGCAAGCTCATCGATGCCGTCTCCGGCCCGCTTGGCCAGCAGGTAGAACATGGCCCGCAGCAGGGACAGCACGGTGCTGCCCACCGTGGCAGCCAGCATCGGGCCGGCGGGCAGGTTGGCCAGCAGCGCGAGCAGGGCGCCACGGCGGTCCTGCCGCCGCGGGCGGGGCGCGGCGGAGGTGGGACGGCGGTTGCGGGCCGAGGCCTCCAGGTGATACACGACCGCGTCGGTGACCAGCCGGACCCGGAACCCGGTCGCCTGCACCCGCCAGCAGAAGTCGACGTCCTCCCGGAACAGCCGGAACCCCGGATCGAAGCCGCGCAGGTGATCCCAGACGTCCCGGCGGACGAGCATGCCGGCCGTGCTGACGGCGACCACGTCCCGGTCGCCGTCGTGCTGGCCCTGGTCCACCTCGCGTGGCTCGAGCCCGGTGATCCGCCGCCCGACCCGGTCGATCGTCACGCCGGCCTCGAGGATCATCCGCTGGTCATTCCAGTCCATGACCTTGGGCCCGAGCACGGCGGCGGCGGGAACCTCGTCGGCACCTCGCAGCAGTTCTTCCAGCGCGTCGGGAGCAGGCTCGCAATCATCGTGCAGCAGCCACACCCACTCCACCCGTTCGTCATGCCCGCCGGGCACGCGGGAAGCCGCGGCCCGGTGCCGGAGCGCCTGGGCCACCGCGGCGGCGTAGCCGGTCCCGCGGTCCATCCCGAACACGGCCCCGCGCCCGAGCACCTGGACGAGCATGGCGCCGCTGCGGTCCCGGCTGCCGGTGTCGACGGCGACCACGCGCTGCAGCGGCCGCGTCTGGTTCTGCAACGAGTCGATCAGCCGCGGGAGCCAGGCCGCGCCATCGTGCGCGACGATGACCGCGGTAACGACATGCTGGTCGTGCGAGGTATCAGGCGACACGTATCCGTTGACTCGTCAGGGGGGCGACCTGCCGGGCGAACGAGTCGACGGCTCGCCCCGGGTGCCCCCGGCAAAGCGGGCGCACATCCGGCCGGTACTCGCCCATCGCCACGGCCGGGTTCCCGGAGCACGCCCTGGTTACGCGGTGAACAATACGCGAATCGGTGGCAGCCAGGCGGGCACTCCAAGAAGAGCCAGGGACGCGCTACCCCTGACCTAGATGGCCTCGCGCTTCAGCCGCCGCCGCTCGCGCTCGGACAGTCCGCCCCAGATCCCGAACCGCTCGTCGTGCGCGAGCGCATACTCCAGGCACTCGCGCCGCACCTCGCAGCCGCGGCAGACGCGCTTGGCCTCCCGGGTGCTGCCGCCCTTCTCAGGAAAGAACGCCTCCGGATCGGTCTGCGCGCACAGCGCGCGGTCCTGCCACGACAGCTCCTCAGCTTCATCGTCGCCGATTCCAAAAGCACCGGGCGCTAGCGAGACAATGACCTCGGCCATGGCGCACCTCCTACCCTCGTGTCCCCCGAACGCGAGCCCGTCAGTCACCGCCCGGAGCTCGAACTACATACATGAAATTACAACCGCGTGTCTTGCGCTGAGTCAAGCGGGATGCGTGATAATGAGCACGCAAAAGCCCTGGATGGCTGGAAAGTCCGGTCAGAATCCTGGGATCACAAGGCCGGGACCTGGTTCGGCGGACTCGCGCGCCCGCCGCCCGGGCCAGGGTGCGAGACTGGCCGGCATGCGCATCACGCTGCTTGCGGGCGGGGTCGGTGCCGCCCGCTTCCTGCGCGGGCTGATGGCCGAGGCCCCCGGCGCCCAGATCACGGTTATCGGCAACACCGCCGACGACATCACGCTGTTCGGCCTGCA
>DASQSC010000373.1:0-2223 GCA_035642555.1 Streptosporangiaceae bacterium
ACGCATGCCCCCTGCGCCACCCGCGCGACCGTCTCGGTGAACTCGGCGACGTCGGTCACCCGGTCCTTGAGCAGGTAGCCGACCGAGTGCCCGGCCGCCAGCAGTTCCGTCGCCTCGTCCACCTCGGCGTGCGCCGACAGCAGCAGGATCCCGGTCTGGCCGAACTCGGCCCGGATCGCCCGGGCCGCGTCGAGGCCCTCGGTCAGATGCCCCGGCGGCATCCGGATATCGATGATGGCGAGGTCCGGGCGGTGCTCGCGGACCAGTTCCAGCAGCCCCGGCGCGTCCTGCGCCTGCCCGACCACGGCGAAGCCTGAGCGCTCCAGCAGGCTGGCGATTCCCTCCCGGAGGAGGGTGTCGTCATCGGCCAGCACTACCCGTGTCGGCTTATCTACCACTTTTCCTCATCACCGTAGAGTGATACTAGTTGTATCTCATCACCAGCGGACGGTTGCCGCTGGTCAGAGGGGTGTCATGGGCACGCGGGGGGAAGGCCGCGGGCGGTCGCGCGCTGGCAGGCCGCTCCTGGTCGGCTCGCGCGAGGGCCAGTCCGCTCCGCCCCTCCCAGGCTCACATGAGGGCCCTCCCGCTCCGCCCCTCCCCAGCTCACATGATGGCCCTCCCGCTCTGCCCCTCCCCGGCTCAGGCGAGGGCCCTCCCGCTCCGCCGGTTCCCGGCTCCCGCAGCGGCCCTCCCGCGCCGCCCCCGGCTAACCCGGGCGATGGCCATCCCGCTTCGCCGCCCCCCGCCCGCGGCAGCTGGCCGCGCCGGCGGCCCCGCCCGCGCACCGGCCTGACCGGCCGCACCATCGCTGCCAGCATCGTGCTGTCCCTCCTGGTCAGCGGCGCCTTCGCGCTGCTGCTGGCGGCGATCAGCAGCCAGCACCACGCGGCGCTGGGGGCGAGGCACATCCGCAAATCGCTGATCGCCGCCGATTCGCTGGAATTGCTGGTCCTCGACACCGAGACCGGCGCGCGCGGTTACATCATCACCGGCCAGCCGTCGTTCCTCCAGCCCTGGCGGATGGCCAGGCAGCAGATCCCGGGCCTGGCCAGCACCCTGGTGCAGCTGGCCGGGCAGGTCGGCCCGGCGCAGGAAGCCCCGGCCCGCCGGATCGCCGCGGGCGTCGGGTCCTACCTGCATGACTACTCCGACCCGCTGGTGGCGCTCGCGCAGCGCAATCTGGCCGCCGCCAGGACTCCGGCGCGGACCGCTGACGGGCGGCACCGGGTCGACGCGCTCCGCGCCCAGTTCAGCCAGTTCGAGCGGGCCGGGACCAAGCTCGCGGCCACCCGGTCAGCCCAGGTGGATGCCGCGGCCCACCGGGCGGTCGTGGCGGCGGTGGCGGCGGTGGCCGGCTCGGTGGTGCTCATCCTGGCCTCCGGCGGCTGGGTGGCCCGGGCGGTCGTCCGGCCGGTCCGGCGTTCCTCCCAGATGGCGGACCAGGTGGCGGGCGGCGACCTGGCGGCACGGCTGCCCCAGACCGGCCGGGGCGAGATCGGCACGCTGGAACGCTCGCTGAACGCGATGACGGTCTCGCTTGCGGCCGGGCAGGAAGAGCTGCGGCGGACCGCGGCCGAGCAGGCCGCGCTGCGGCGGGTGGCAACGCTGGTCGCCCGCGGGGTCCCGCCGCCCGAGGTGTTCGGGGCGGTGGCCGAGGAGACGGGCCGGGTGCTGCAGGCGGAATGCGCCGCGGTCGCCAGGTTCGGGCCCCCGGACCAGGTGACCGTCGTCGGCACCTGGGGCACGCCCGGCATGCCGGGGCTCGCGCTGGACTCGTGCTGGCCGGTCGCGGAGGGATCCACCATCGACCAGGTGCGGCGGACCCAGGCGCCGGCCCGCGTCACCGATTACCGCGGCATCCCGGGCGAACTGCCGGCCTGGGCGCGGGAGCAGGGAATCCGGTCCTCCGTTGGCACCCCGATCACGGTCGAGGGAGGAGTCTGGGGCGCGATCATCGCGTTCTCCGACGATCCGAGGCCGGCGCCGCCAGGAACCGAGGAGCGGATGCTCGCCTTCACCGAACTCGTCGCGATGGCGATCGCCAACAGCGAGAGCCGTGCCCAGCTCACCGCCTCCCGGGCCCGGGTCGTCGCGGCAGCCGACGAGACCCGCCGCCGTATCGAACGCGACCTGCACGACGGCTCCCAGCAGCAGTTGCTGTCCATCGCGCTCGAGCTGCGGGCCGCGCAGGCGCAGCTGCCGCCCGGGCAGGAAGCGGTC
>DASQSC010000374.1:0-3728 GCA_035642555.1 Streptosporangiaceae bacterium
GCTGGCGGCACGGCCGTTCTACGGCAGCAACTTCACCAAGCCGCTGCTGTTCATCGCCGACGGCGCCTACTACGCGAACAAGGCCCAGGCCATGCACCTGACCGGGGACCAGTGGGGCGTCATGAACGAGACCGGCAGCTATCCCGGGCAGCCCTGGCTGTGGCTCTACCAGCTCTGGTACCACGTGGCCCCGTTCAGCAACTCGGCCAGCGTGGACGTGTGGGCGGTCTACCTGACCGGCGCCGCCACCCTGCTGCTGCTGCTCGTCCCGTTCATTCCAGGGCTGCGTGAGGTCCCGCGCTGGATCCCGGTCCACCGGCTCATCTGGCGGTCCTGGAACCGGCGTCAGGATGGTCCGGCTGCCAGTGCCCCGGGCGTGGCGCCCGCCGCCCACGTTCGCGGCGGCTGGCAGCAGGAGAAAAGCAAGGGGAGCGCGTGAGAGCGAGCCTGGGCGACCGGCTCATACCGGGCGGGGACGACCGGCGGGCCGCGGTGATCATCGGCTTGCAGCACGCGGACGGGTCACCGCCGTACGTGGTCAGGTGGCTATCCGACGGCCACCTCGCGCTGGTCTACCCGGGGCCCTACGACCGGCTCGAACCCGCGGGCACGGCCGGCACCGGCGAGAGCACGTGACCGGGCGCGGCGCCGCGTGCCGCCGGATCAGCCGAGCGGGACCCGCCATTCGAGGACCGTGCCGGTGCCGGTTTCCTGGTCGGCGGGGCTGGTGCGCAGCGTCCCGCCGAGGTGCTCGGCGCGCTCGGCCATGTTGGCCAGGCCGCTGCGGCGGGTGCCGGCCGCGATGCCGGTGCCGTCGTCGGTGACCCGCAGCGTGAGGTCCCCGCCCGCCGCCACGCTCACGTCCGCCCGGCTGGCTCTCGCGTGGCGCGCCACGTTGGACAGCGCCTCCCGCGCCACCGTGAGCAGCTGCTCAGCGGCGTCCTCAGGGACGCGCTCGTCCAGGCCGGCGCCGAGCTGGACGGAGGGGCTGAAGCCGAGCATCGGCGTCATCTCGTCCACTACGGCGAGGATCCGGGTGTGCAGGCTCTCGGGCTGCTCGGCGAGCTGGGTCTGCAGCGCGAAGATGGTGGCCCGGATGTTGTGGATGGTGTCATCCAGGGCGCCGATCGCGTCCTGGATCCGCCCGGGGGCCTCGGGCCGGGCCAGGATCGGGATGATGCCCTGCAGCGACATGCCGGTCGCGTACAGCCGCTGGATGACCTGGTCGTGCAGGTCGCGGGCGATCCGGTCGCGGTCGGCGTACACCGACAGCCGCTCGATGTCGCGGCGGCGCTCGGCCAGCTCGAGCGCGATCCCGGCCTGGGCCGCGAAGGAGGCCGCCACATCGGCGGCGGCCTGCGGGAACGGCAGCCCGCCGTGCCGCCGGCCGATCGTCAGCACCCCGCGCACGTTGCCGGGCGCCCCCAGCGGGAACACCACGGCCGGGCCGATATGGCCCATCGCCCGCCGTGCTTCTTCGGCGGTCCGGGCATCGGCGGCGAAATCGTCCACCGGCAGCCGCTCGCCGCTCTCCAGCACCTGCCCGGACAGTGACTGGCCGGCTGACAGCACCACGCCGCGGGCGGCGTCGGCGCCCTCACCTTCGGCGCAGGCGATCACCAGCCGCCGCTTGTCTTGTTCCGGCAGCGCCAGCACCGCCAGATCGGCCCCCGACAGCTCCCGCGCTCGCCGGGTCACCTCGGCCAGCACCGCGGCCGGCTCATCACCCGACAGCAGCCCGGTGGTCAGTTCACCGCTGGCCTGCTGCCACCGCTGCCGCCGCTGCGAGTCCTCATACAGCCGGGCGTTCTCCACTGCCACGCCCGCTGCCGCCGCCAGCGCGATCACCACCGCCTCGTCCTCGGCGGTGAACTCTCCCCCTCCCGCCTTCTCGGTCAGGTACAGGTTCCCGAATACCTCACCGCGGACCCGCACCGGCACCCCCAGGAAGGTCCGCATCGGCGGGTGCCCGGCCGGGAACCCGGACGAATCAGGGTGCTTGCCCAGGTCAGCAAGCCGCAGCGGCCGCGGGTCCCGGAACAGCAGCCCCAGGATGCCCTCCCCGCGCGGCCAGTGATCGATCCGGCTGATCTCGGTCCCGGTCAGCCCCGCCGGCACGAACTCCGCCAGCCGGCCGCCCTCCCCCATCACCCCCAGCGCCCCGTACCTGGCGTCGGTCAGGCTCACCGCGGCCTCCACGATCCGCCGCAGCATGATCTCCAGATGCAGGTCCGAGCCGACCGCCACGACCGCTTCCAGCAGGCCGTCTATCCGGTCCCGGGTCGTCATCACCTCCTGCAGCCGGGCCTGCATCTCACTCAGCAGCTCATCGAGGCGCAGTTGCGGCAGCAGCTTGCGGCTCTCTCCGGTGCCCCGTTCCATGAGCCGTTTCCCTCCGGCACCGCCGGCCGCGTCCGCTTCCCGGCTTCCTGCTCAGCCCAGGGACGCTGGCCGGCCGGCGGTGCCGGCCACGGTCCCTCGTTTCCCACCCTAAGCGTGAACAGGATGACAGCAGACGGGATGCAGACACCAGACCCGATCAATACCGAACGGGATCTTGCCAGGCCGGGCTATGACGACGACGCCACGCATCTGGATCCGATGCGGGCGGCTGCGCCGCAGTGGCCCCGGCGAGCCGCTCGGCACGCAACAGCAGCAGCATCGCCGGGATCATGACGAGCACCCACCAGGTCTCGATCCACCCGAACGGCCAGAGGGCCAGGTAGAACGCGATTCACGGCCAGGTAGCCGAGCTGGGTCCGGCGCCCGCCGGCGATCGCCAGCACCCCCGCGGCGGCCTCGAACGCCGCCAGCAGGCCGATGAACAGGATGTGGTTCGGCACCACGATGGCATTCCAGGCCTGCGTCACCCACCAGAAGTGCGCCGGGCCAGCGAAGCCGGCGTAGTCCTCTCCGGCGGCGAGGTTGATGACGTGCAGCAGCGCGCCGCCGGCGATGAACAGCACGCCCACCGCGGCGCGTCCGAGGTAGCGGGCTCGCCCGCGCCGGCCCGCCAGCGCCGCCGCGATGATCGTCGCGGTCCCGCAGGCCACCCACAAGATGATCATGAAGGCGTTGTTCTGCATGGCTGCCCCCCGGGGGCCCCTGCCCCATGTTGATCACAACAGAGGCGCCCCGGCAGCGGCGAGAGGCGATGGCCCGCCGCCCGCCGCCGGGGGGCCCGCCGGATAAGGGCCTTCCGCCGCTATGGCTAGTGGCTGGCCTGCCGGGCGTCAGCGGGCCCGGCCGCGCGGCAGACCTCCGCGCCCCAGCGCCGGGCTCGCATGCGCTCACCTCCGGTCGGCGGCCCCTCGAAGTCCGCGACGGTGAATCCCTCCGGCCTGGTCACCAGGCGATAGCCGAGCTTGTGCAGGCTGCGGCCGATCTCCCGGGCGGCGCTGCCGGCCGTCAGGGTGTCCAGCCGGGTGTCGAACGCGGCGGCCTTGGCGCCCGGTGGCGCCGGGGCCAGCCGGCCCAGCCATTCCCGCACGCCCGCGGGAGCGGCGGGGCGCGGCTCGTCGCCGGCGGCCTCCCTCGCCGGGTGCCGCTTACCGGTGACATTCGCGGCGGCGCGCGGCAGCGGGCCCGTGAGGTCCCAGTTACCCGACTCGGGCCGGTAGCGCGGGCGCATGATGCGGCTGCGCTCCGACGGCAGCCCCAGGAAGTGGGTCGGCGCGCCGACGATGAGCAAATCCGCGCGCGGCAGTTCCGGGCCCGCCTCGGCTGCC
>DASQSC010000375.1:0-5124 GCA_035642555.1 Streptosporangiaceae bacterium
GGGGCAGCTCACCGAGGCGGTGCGGCGGCGGCCGTACTCGGTGGTACTGCTCGATGAGATCGAGAAGGCCCACCCGGACGTCTTCAACGTGCTGCTGCAGGTGCTGGACGACGGGCGGCTCACCGACAGCCAGGGCCGCACGGTGGACTTCCGGAACACGGTCCTGATCATGACCAGCAACCTCGCCTCCGACCTGATCAGCCGCAGCGCCGGCAGTTTCGGGTTCGCCGGGCGCGGCGAGGACCAGCCGGACAACGCCCTCGCGGGCCAGCTCATGCGCCGGCTGCGGGACTCGTTCCGGCCGGAGTTCCTCAACCGGATCGACGAGATCATCATCTTCCGCCAGCTCAGCCGGGAGCAGCTGGCACAGATCACCGGACTGCTGCTGGCGGAGACCCGGCGCAGGCTGCATGCGCAGAACGTGACGCTGGAGTTCAGCCCGGAGGCGGTGGACTGGCTGGCCGAGCACGGCTACCAGCCCGAGTTCGGCGCCCGGCCGATGCGGCGCACCATTCAGCGGGAGGTCGACAACCACCTCTCCCGGATGCTGCTGGACGGGATCATCCTGCCCGGCCAGGAGGTGGACGTGGGAGTCGCCGACGGGCGACTGACGTTCAACGTGAACGAGCATCAGCCGGCCAGCCGGTGACCGCCAGCGCCGTAGCAAGGATGATGACCCGCGCTGGCACGCACGTGCTAGCCCAAAGGCTACTTTCCAGTAACCGTCGCACCCCGAGTATTTACTCTGCGTAGTCGGATCAGCGCGCCGACCAGGCACGATGTCTCGCCCCGTGCATCTGTGCTAATGCCGCCTTAGCTGGGCAGACTAGCGCACGGTGGTAACCTCGCACTCGATCGCGATAGTGGTGCACACGGGACGTAACTGAGTGACAGGTGGGGCACGCCCGGGCCGCTGGCGACGAGGAGCGGGAATCCGCCGGCGGCGCCGGCCCGGGCCGTCCTGCCGGGCCGATGCCTGGTGCTCCGCCGCCAGCCGCACGGCTCGGCGCGCGGCGAGCGGCTCACAGCGGCCGCAGGCAGGTCAGCAGGTGGGGGGTGACGATGGAGCAGCCGGCGCTGGAACGGCGGAAGGGCTCGCGGCGGCGGGGCGGCCCGGGACGGCGCAGCACCGACCGGGTGCCCACGCGGGCCGCCGACCCGCAGGCCATCCGGGGGCTGCTGCACGAGCTCGGTAATGAGATGACGGCGCTCTCGTACCTCGTCGAGTCGGTGCGCGAGGATGCCTCGCTGCCCGGGGACTCGGCGCTCCGGGTGGAGCTGCTGTCAGGGGAAATGAGCCGGCTGCTGGAGATCATCGAGAACGGCATGCGCGGGCTGCGTGGCGCTCAGGGCCCGGACGAAGCCATCGAGGTTGACCTGCGTTCGCTGGCCGGCCAGGTGGCGCACCTCGGGGCGCTCGCCCATGACGCCGACGTGACGCTGCTCCCCGGCCCCGCCGTGCGCCTGCTGGCCAGCCCCGCGGTGCTGTGGCGGGTGCTGGCCGACGTGGTGGACAACGCGGCCCGGGCCGCCGGGCCCGGGGGGCAGGTGACGGTGTCGGTCGGCCAGGCCGCGGATACGGTCATCGAGGTGACCGGCTCCGGCAGCGGCTCCGGCTCCGGCAGCGGCTCCGGCTCTGGCAGCGGCCCGCCCGGCAAGGCCTCGCCCGGGCTCGGAGCCGCGACCTCACTGCTGCACTCCGGCGGAGGCACGCTGGAGATCAGGTCCCCGTCGGCCGGCGGCGGCACCGTGGTGCGGATCACCCTGCCATCGCGGGTGGACCCGGCCTATGCCTCGGCGGGCGCCGACCGAGGCGAGTGATCAAGCTGACCAGCGTCGTAGTCGGCGATGACCACAAGGTGTTTCTCGACGCCTTGTCCGTGGTCCTGACGCAGCGCGATTTCGCGGTCATCGTCACCGGCACGATCCCCGAGACCATCGAGGCCGTATCCCGCCACAAGCCCGACGTGTGCCTGATCGACCGCCACTTCGCTGACGACGACGGGGTCGCCGCGATCTCCCAGATGCTGGCCGCCAGCCCGGACACCAAGGTGCTGGTGCTCAGCGCCGACCCGGACACCGAGGGCGTGCTGGCGGCGCTGCGCCGGGGGGCATCCGGCTACCTGCACAAGACCCGCGGGGTGGGCGCGCTGACAGCGGCCATCAACCGGGTCCTGCGCGGAGAGGTGGTGGTGGACGTCCCGAAGGCGCCCGCCAGCCGCCGTCCGCCCGGCCAGGACGGTGTGCGCCGGCTTGCCTCCTACCTCACCGGGCGGGAGCGTGAGTGCCTGCGGCTGCTGGTCGAGGGCCTCGACACCGCCACCATGGCGACCAAGCTCGGGGTCTCCCGCGCCACCGTTCGCACCCATGTGCAGTCCCTGCTAACCAAGCTGGGCGTGCACTCCCGGCTGGAGGCGGCGTCGTTCGCGGTCCGGTACCGGCTGCTGGACAACGACGGCAAGCAGCCGCCCGGGCTTCCGGGCAGCTGACCAGCGCCGCCCTATGCCCTCACGCCGGGCCGGGGAGCCGGGCCGGCCGCGGGCTCCCGCCTCGCCTGACGGCGCCGGATGACCCGGCGGGCTCCCCAGCTGCCGCCCGCCAGCACCACCAGCACCAGCAGCGACCAGTCCAGGATCGGCCGGGCGATGCCGGGCGGGGCCGGGCGGAAGCTGTAATCGTCGGTGATCAGTGTCCCCTTCGCGGCCACGGCGAGCCCGTAGCTCACGCCGGTGGCACCGGCCGGGACCGGCGGGGTCGCCCACGCCGCCCGGGTCCACCGCGTGGCCGGCTGGAAGAACGGGCTCGACGTCCAGTACTGCCAGCGCCCCGCCCGGTCGCGGTAGTACACCGAGTACTGGGTCCGGACGTTGCCCCGGTACCAGGCGGCGAGCTGGTAGGAGCGGCCCGTGGTCACCGGCAGCGAGCAGGCCCCGAGATCGAACTGCTGCAGCAGCTTCGCGTCACCGCCGGCGTAGCGGGTGACCTGGAGCCGGAGCGCCCACGGGCCGGTGTGGGCCACGTGGGTGCGGCGCCAGGTCACGGTGTTGTTCCCGTAGCGGCCGGGCATCCAGCAGCGCAGGAAGGTGCCGGGCACGCCGACGTCCTCCAGCGCCGGGTCGACCGCGGCCGACCCGGCCACGGTCCTCATCGAGGGGTTGACGACCTGGTGCGGACGGGCGGGCCGGAGCGGCACCGGCGGCCGGTCAGGGCCGCCGGCCACCTGCCCGACGGTCCTGACGGTCACCCCGCCGGCCCGCTGCGCGGCCAGCCACGCGGTGAATTTCGACAGCACCGACGGGCGGAGGGACAGCGGCGGGCACCGCTGGCCGGCGCAGACGTGGTGGAAC
This sequence comes from Streptosporangiaceae bacterium, assembly GCA_035642555.1. Taxonomy (GTDB): domain Bacteria; phylum Actinomycetota; class Actinomycetes; order Streptosporangiales; family Streptosporangiaceae; genus JAIRTY01. The sequence continues at coordinate 3,348 of DASQSC010000375.1, forward strand.
ACCAGCGGCACCCAGCCCCCACCAGCCTCCCCAGCCCGCTTCGACTGCTGCGCGCCGGTGACCACCTGCTTCAGGTCGGCCAGCGTCCAGTTGCCGTCGACCTGGCCCGGCGTGCGGATGGCATACCGCCGCGCGGGCGGGATGGTCTCGGCCGGAGCGCAGCCCGGGCAGCCCGGCTGGGCCAGCCCGGTCGCGATCCGCGCGTCGGCGAAGCCGCAGCCGCGGGTGATCGCGTCCACCCGCGGATTGGAGAACCCGCCGGGGTAGGCGAACGACGTCACCCGGAATCCCCACCGCAGCAGGGTGTCACGGCCCTGGCAGGCCTGGCGGCGGACCTCGGCGGCGGGCAGGCGGGTCAGGTCCAGGTGCGACACGGTATGGCCGCCGATCTCGTTCCCTGCCCTCGCCAGCTCTCGCAGCTGCGCCACGGTCAGATAGCCGGGGGTGCCCACCGCCCCGGTGATGATGTAGAAGGTTCCCGGCATGCCATGCGCGTGCAGGATCCGGGCCGCAGTGAGCTGGTCGGCGTCGCCGTCGTCGAACGTGAGGCTGACCACCGTGCGGCCGGGATGGCCGGACCGGCCCGCGACCTGACGGCCGGCGGCCGGGCCCTGGGCAGCTGCCGCCCGGGCAGCCGTAGCCTGGACGGCCGCGGCCTGAGCAGCCGCGGCCGGGGCGGCCGGGAGCACCGCCCCCGCCGCTCCGGCCGTCAGTGCCAGCCCGGTGACGGCAGCGAGGAGGACCCGCCGTCCCCGGCCCGGCGGCTTCCGGGGCCCGGCGTAGTCCGCTGGCCGCTGGCTGCGCCCCACTGCTTCCCCCCTGCCCGGCCGGCGACGCCGGGCGTCAGCTTGGGTGCCTTCCACTGAGCGTAGGCACGTCGCAGCCCCGTGACATCGGCTGACCGGGGGAGGGCCGGTTACCACGTTCGCATGAGTTCTGGCTGGCAGCGGCCCCGCATGGGCACCCGGGGACGGCGGTGGTTGACTCACATCCGAGGGGAGGGGTGCCAGGTGGCGCACAAGGAGGGCAAGGGGACGAAGCGGCTGTCGCGCAAGCTGTACGCGCGCGAGCTGTACCGGCTCCAGACGGAAATGGTCAAGCTGCAGGAGTGGGCGCGGGCGGAGCGGGCCCGGCTGGTAGTGATCTTCGAGGGCCGGGACGCGGCCGGGAAGGGCGGCGCGATCAAGCGGGTCAGCCAGTACCTCAACCCGCGCCTGGCCCGGATCGCCGCCCTGCCCGCGCCCACCGAGCGCGAACGGAGCGAGTGGTACTTCCAGCGCTACATCGCGCACCTGCCGACGGCCGGGGAGATCGTCCTGTTCGACCGGAGCTGGTACAACCGCGCCGGGGTGGAGCGGGTCATGGGCTATTGCACCAACGAGGAGTACGGCCGCTTCCTGCACCAGTGCCCGATCTTCGAGCGGCTGCTGGTGGAGGACGGCATCCTGCTCCGCAAGTACTGGTTTTCCGTCAGCGATGAAGAGCAGGAGCGCCGGCTCCGGTCCCGGCTGGAAGACCCGGCGCGCCGCTGGAAGCTGTCGAAACTGGACCTGGAATCGGTGACCCGGTGGGAGGACTACAGCCGGGCCAAGGACGAGATGTTCGTGCACACCGACATCCCGGAAGCACCCTGGCACGTGGTGGACTGCGACGACAAGCGGCGGGCCCGGATCAACATGATGGCCCACCTGCTGTCCACGATCCCCTACCACGACGTGCGGCTGCCGGACCTGACGGTGCCGCACCGGCCCGGCTCCCGCGGCTACGTCCGGATGCC
>DASQSC010000376.1:0-3665 GCA_035642555.1 Streptosporangiaceae bacterium
GAGGTCGAGTACATCGGGTGGAACGCGTAGGGAGCAGAGTTGCAGGTGCTCGAGCCCGGCTGGTACAGCACCTGGCCGAACCCGTTCTGGGTGCTGGCCGTCATGAAGCCGTGCTGGCCGGTGGTGAGGTCGAGCAGCTGCACCTGGAAGCCGGGCCCGGTGTCGTGCAGGGACACGCTGATCTTGTCACCCGAGGACATGAACAGGTCCTTGGCCGGATCCGGCGTGAAGGTCCGGGCCGTCGCCTTGGTCGGGTCCGGCGGCGCCTGCGGGACGCCGTTGAGGGTGATGAAGGCGAAGTTGACCGGCTCGATGCCGACGGTGCTCAGGCAGGCGCTGTTGTTGTTCACGCCGGCCGAGTTCTGGTTGAGGCTGTCGATGGTGAGCGCGGCGCACCACTTCGTGGCGTCACAGCTGACGCCAGCGGGCCACGGCGCCCAGCCGGGCGGGTAGAACTGCATCTCCATGAACGCGGCGCCCGGGTGCCTGCCGAGGAACTGCGGCGAGTTCGGGTCGGTGCTCTCGGCGATGTTGGAGTTGGAGTCCGGCTTGCAGGTCTGGCTGAACTCCGGGAACGACTGGGTGTCGCACATCGCCATGCCGAACCAGAACGCCGGGTGCTGCTGGAAGTTCCAGGTGCCGCCGGTCCCGTCCGTCTTCGGCTGCAGCGCCGGGTCCTTGGGCAGCCGCAGCAGGTAGGTGTTGTTGTTACCCGATCCCCGCTGGTTGCTGTAGAACAAGGTCGAGGGCTCGTCGTGGCCGACGTACCACGGCGTGTGCCCGGCCGACGCGGTGGTCCGGCCGTTCACATCCACGCAGTTGAAGCTCGCGACCCCGCCGCAGTACAGCGCCATTTTCGAGTTGCTGCGCAGGTATTTCTGCTGCCAATCGGTGTCGGAGGGGCCGCTCGCGCGAGCCGCCGAGTGCGCGGCCGGCCGCGCCTGGCTGGCCAGCGCAGGCGCCCCCCCGGCTGCGAGCATTAAAACCGTGGCAGGGGCGATGATCGCCCATAGCCGATGCCGTCTTCCCATGCCCATTCCTCCGTCTCTGCTGCGATGGTTCTCACCGCGCGCCCCAGTATCATCCCGCAGCCAGCGATTGCGAAGTACCCGCTGAGGTTCGATTCCGGAAATCTGCCCCGCAGCGCCCGCGCCCCGGCGGCGGCCCGCCGCGGCGGCGTCACCTGGCACACTGTGGGGTCATGGACGGTCGGGCGGAAGCGGTCATCGACCTGGCCGCGGTCAGCGCGAACGTGGCGGCCCTGCGGGAGCACGTCCGCGGTGCCGCGGTCATGGCCGTGGTCAAATCGGACGGGTACGGGCACGGCATGACCGAGGCGGCCCGGGCCGCCCTGGCCGGAGGCGCGCAATGGCTGGGCGTCAACCGGCCGTCCGAGGCGCTGGCGCTGCGGGACGCGGGAGTGACCGCCCCGGTGCTGTGCCTGCTGGCGGCGGCGGACGCGCCGCACGCCGACGCCATCCGGGCCGGCGTCGATCTGTCCGCCGGGACCGTGCCGCTGGTCACCAGGATCGCCGCCGCGGCCGGGCAGGCGGGCCGCGCGGCCCGCCTGCACCTCAAGGTAGACACCGGCATGTCCAGGGGCGGCGCCACGCTGGCCGACTGGCCTGCCCTGCTGGCCGCCGCGCTGGCGGCCGAGGCCGCTGGCCAGGTCCGGATCACCGGCATCTGGTCCCATCTGGCCTGCGCGGACATCCCCGGGCATCCGGCGACCGGAGCTCAGGTGACGGCGTTCGGCGAGGCACTCGCGCTGGCGGACAAGGCAGGCGCCCGGCCGGAGGTGCGGCACCTGGCCAACACCCCGGCCACCGTCACCCTCCCGGAGACCTGGTTCGACCTGGTCCGGACCGGAGGCGGGGTGTTCGGCCTGGCCACCCTGCCGGGCGGGGCACCGCCCTGGCTGCGCCCGGCGATGACGGTGCGGGCCCGGCTGATCCAGGTCAAGCAGGTGCCCGCCGGGACCGGCGTGTCGTACGGGCACCGGTATCACACGGCGGCCCCGGCCACGCTCGGCCTGGTGCCGCTCGGGTACGCCGAGGGCGTTCCCCGCTCTGCCTCGGGCGCGGCCGCCGTGTGGTGCCGCGGCCGCCGGTGGGCGATCTCCGGCACCGTGTGCATGAACCAGTTCGTGATCGACTTCGGTGCCGAGCCCGCCGCCGAGGGCGACGAAGTCGTCCTGTTCGGCCCCGGGGACGACGGCGAGCCCACCGCCCAGGAATGGGCCGATGCGCTCGGCACCATCTCCTATGACATCGTGACCAGGTTCGCCGCCCGGCTGCCGCGAACCTACCGAGCGGTAGCATCGGATTTAAGGCTGGCAGGCCTGGCAGGCACGCCGGCCAGGTGATGGAGGTCCAGTGGCGGACTGGCGGCGGATAACCGGCGCGGCGGGACTGGCCGTCGGCGCCGCGGCGGCTGGCGCCGGGGCGGTGGTGGCGGCCGAGCGGATCGCCCTGAGCCGGCTGCGCGGCCGGGCCGATCGCGATTGCGCCGAGCCGCTCGGCACGCTGCGCGGCCGCCCGCTCACCGTGCTCACCGACGACGGCGTGCCGCTCCACGTGGAACTGGACGGGCCCGAGGACGCCCCGGTCAGCATCGTCTTCTGCCACGGCTACACGCTGAACCAGGACTGCTGGCACTTTCAGCGCCGGGACCTGGCCGGGCAGCGGCTGGTGTTCTGGGACCAGCGCGACCACGGCCGGTCCGGCCGGTCCGCCCGCGGCAGCGCCAGCGTCCCGCAACTCGGCGCCGACCTCGCCACCGTGCTCGCGGCCACGGTCCCCGGCCGCACCCCGGTGGTCGTGGTGGGGCACTCCATGGGCGGCATGACGATCATGGCGCTGGCCGCCCAGCGCCCGGAACTGTTCGGCCGCAAGGTGGCAGGCGCGGTGCTGGTGTCCACCGCCGCCCGCGGCCTCGACGGCGGCAGCCCGTGGATGCCGGCCCCGCTCCGGCCGGTGATCAGCCGGGCGCTGCCGGGAGTGCTGGGCGGCGCCGCCAAGGGCGGCCGGGCGGCGCTGGTGGACCGGGGCCGCCGGGCCTCGGCCGACCTGGCGTACCTCGGCACCCGGTACATCGGCTTCGGGGACTGCGGGACCAGCCCGGCAGTGGTGAACTTCCTCGCCGACATGATCACCGACACCCCGATCGAGGTGATCGCCCAGTTCAGCCGCGCGCTGATGGAGTGCGACATGCGGGGTTCACTGCCGGTGCTGGGGCGGGTGCCGGTCACGGTCATGGTGGGCGCCGAGGACCGGCTCATCTCGCCCTCGCTCGGCATCGAGCTGGCCACCCGGATCCCGGGCGCCGAGCTGGTCTGGGTGCCGGGCGGCGGCCACGCGCTCATCCTGGAACGCCCCGGCCTCGTCAGCAAGGCCATCACCGGGCTGGCCGAGCGGGCCGTCTCCGGCGGCTCCCGCCGGGCCAGGTCAGCCTGACCGGCCGGGCAGGGCGGAGGAGCGGCATGGCCGAGCTGGCGCGGATCGGGTCGGCGGACGCGATGCGGGCCCTGGGGCGCCGGCTTGCCGGGCTGCTGCGGGCAGGTGACCTGGTGCTGCTGTCCGGGCCGCTGGGTGCGGGCAAGACCACCCTGGTGCAGGGGATCGCGGACGGGCTGGGGGTGCGGGGGCCGGTCACCTCGCCCACGT
>DASQSC010000377.1:0-2180 GCA_035642555.1 Streptosporangiaceae bacterium
CCGGCCGGAGCACCGCCGGCGGGTGCGCCCGCTGCGGGCGCGCCGCCAGCCCAGCCGTGACCGGCCGGCTCCCTCCCGCCCGGCTCACCCCCGGGCTGGCCGCCGGCGCTCATCGCCGGGGCACCTGCCGCGGGCTGAGCGGCCGTAGTGCTGACTTCCGCCGGACCGGTGGGTGCTGGTGTCTGTGCTGGTTCCATGGCGTCCTGCTCACGGTGGCGAGGCGCGTCGGCTCCCGCGGAGGCGCCCCGCTGGGCTGAATTGTCGTGTGCTGTCTGGCGGGCAGCCCCGTCGCTGCCGCCCTGCTTGGCCTGGATCGCCGCGACGAGGTCTCCCTTGCGCATGCGACCGCCACCGGCGATTCCCAGCGACTGAGCCAGCCGCTGCAGCTCAGGCACGAGCATCCCGGCCAGGCCGGAACCTGCTCGCCTGCCCCCGCTAGCGGCGGGGGCCTGAGGGCCGGTGAAGGGTTCGGTGGTTTCGCTGCTCACAAGGGGTCCTTCCCAGAACTCGGGAGCCTGCCGCCGGGCCGTCCGCAGCGGCTGTCAGGCGGCCCGATATCGCGGCCCGGCTGACTGGCCAGGCCAGGTTGTGCATGTGCTGCCCTCCCCGCAGCCCGATGGCATCGGGCTGGTGCTCGCGGCATTAACCCTGTGTCGGCGCCGGGGGCGTCTACCTCCGAGACGGTGAATTGAGTGCCTGCCCAGATGTTCCAGGCAGCCATCCCGGACCTCCTGGCCGACCCCATTCCGGCGCGCCATCTCCGTTCCCTTGATAGGCGGGGACGAAGTAGCTGGCCGGGGGGTTTGCGGAAACTCGCTGACCGCAGCATGCCTGCTAGCAGGCTGAGCGACGAATAGCGAGCGAGCACCGGCCCCCACGTTGGGGCATCTGGTGCGGCACCCACTCTAACACCAACCGAGCTCACAGCATTCCTCAGGGTCGGCCGCGTGTCACGGCGGAAGCTGCATTGTCGTGCGGGGACGTTTCCGCAGGACTTGTGCCCGGGTGCTGCTCCCGGCCCTCCGGGTGCATGCGCCACGAGCTGGCTGGCGAATCCGCGCCCAGCCAGGGGGACTGGGCGGCAGCGCCGTGCCGGTCTATTTCCAGGGGGGTTACACGCCAAGCGATACCCGTTTCCCGCGCGATTGAATCCACAAGTCCGTGCCCCGCCTGCGGGTCCGCTGTCATCAGCACTAGCACGCTCGGGCCGGCGCCGGACAGCACGGCCGGCAGCCGGGCGTCCCGCAGCCTGCCGAGCAGGTCAGCGGTCTCGGGCATGACGGCCGCCCGGTACCGCTGGTGCAGGTAGTCCTCGGTGGCATCGAACAGCACCGCCGGGTCTGCGCTAGCTCCGGGGGACACAGTGTCGTCCCGGGGACGGTGTTCCCCGGGGACACCCCGGACCCCGATGGCCCCGGACCCCGATGGCCCCGCACCCCCCGGCGCGGCCGCGGCCCCGGGAGTTGGTTCCGCCGGGTCCGGCGGGGCCGCGCTGAGGGCGGCGACGAGGAGCGCGCTGCGAGCGGCGTTCGCCACCGCGTCCGGGTGCGGAACGGTCGCCGGCAGCGCCCGGCGCGCTGCCTCGGTGGCCAGCCAGCCCGGCGCCACGCACACCACCGGCGCCAGCCCCGCCGCCACCGGCAGCCGCAGCATCCTCGGGCCTGACGGCGGCCCAGGGCGCGGCCGCTCCCCCGGGCCGGGCGGCGCCCCCGGGCCCGGCGACCAGGCGATCGTGAGGCCGCCCGCCAGGCAGGCGGCCACGTTGTCCGGGTGCCCTTCCAGGTCCGCGGCCAGCCGGAACAGCTCCGGGCCCGGGAGCCGGTCCGGGCCGTCGCGCAGCAGCGCCCTCGCCGCCAGCAGGCCCGACACGATGGCGGCGGCGGAGGAGCCGAGCCCGCGGCCGTGCGGGATCGCGTTCTGGCAGCGCAGCCCGATACCTGGCGGCTGGCCGCCGAGCGCGTCGAAGCCGGCCCGCAGCGCCCGCGCCACCAGGTGCCGCTCCCCGTCGCCGACGCTGCCCGCGCCCTCGCCGGCCACCTCGATGTCCAGGCCGCCGCCGGTCACCCGCGCCTCGACCACGTCGTGCAGCGACAGCGCCAGGCCCAGCGCGTCGAAGCCCGGCCCCAGGTTGGCGCTGGTCGCCGGGGCACGCACGATCGCAGGCTGCTCGGGCCAGCTCA
>DASQSC010000378.1:0-2015 GCA_035642555.1 Streptosporangiaceae bacterium
GGCCCGGCCGGCCCTGGGGAACGGTCAGGTCCCGGCATCGGCTGGGACGGGCGGGTGCTGCTGGCCGCGGCCGGGGCGCTGCTCGGGATCGCCTGGTTCGCCTACGCGCTGCTGACGGCGTATGTTTGGTTGCTCGTCGCCCGGAGTTTGCTGTCGGGCCGGGAGCTGGCCGCCGCGACGGTAGCCGGAGAGGGTGGAATCCGTTGATCGGGATCGTGCTCGCCGCCGGCGCCAGCCGGCGGCTGCGCCCCGACACCGACGCGCTGCCGAAGACCCTGCTGCCGGTGGCGGGCGAGACCACCATCCTCGACATCGCCCTGCGCAACCTCGCCGCGGTGGGCCTGCGGGACGTCGTGGTGGTGGTGGGGCATGCCGCGGACGCGGTGGCGGACCGGGTGCCGCGGCTGCAGGCCGAGCACGGCGTGCGGCTGGCCCTGCTGCCCAATGAACGGGCGCTGGACTGGAACAATGCCTACTCGCTGTGGCTGGCGCGCGAGCACTTCGCCGCGGGCGCGCTGCTGGTCAACGGCGACACCCTGCACCCGGCCAGCGTGGAGAAGACCCTGCTGGCGGCTCGCGGGACGGCCGGGGTGATCCTCGCCACCGACAACGTGAAGCGGCTCGGCGACGAGGAGATGAAGGTCGTGCTCGACCAGCGGGGGCTGCTGGCGCGAATCAGCAAGCAGCTCGATCCGGCGGCGGCCGACGGCGAGTACATCGGCGCCACCCTGATCGAGGAGTCGGCCGCGGCGGCGCTGGCGGACGCGCTCGAGGCCACCTGGCGGCGCGACCCCGGGCTCTACTACGAGGACGGGTACCAGGAGCTGGCCGATCGCGGCGGCGAGATCGCGGTCGCCCCGATCGGCGCGGTCGACTGGGTGGAAGTCGACGACCACGAGGATCTCCGCCGTGCCCGCGAGATCGCCGCCCGTTCCGATGTTCCGGGGTACCCGAGCCGGTAACCTCACGGGTGGCGGTTGTTCGCCCGCCCGTGCTGCTTCGTTCGTTTTCCCGGTGGTGGCCCCGGCTGGAGAGGAGGCCCATGCCGCTCCTGGCCCGGATGCTCCCCGCGCCCCTGATCGTCGAGGTCAGACCGGGCGCGGTGGCCGGCCTGGGCGCGCTGCTCGCCGACCGGCGGATCGCGACCGAGGGCCGGGTCGCGGTGGCTCTCGGCCCCGGCCAGGGCGATGGCATCGCCGCCGAGCTTGAGATCGACGAGGCCGAGATCTTCCAGGTCACCGACGGCACGCACAGCACCGCGGTGGCGCTCGGCAAACGGCTACGGGCCGGGAACTATGAGGCGGTGGCCGGCATCGGCGGCGGCCGGACCATCGACGTGACCAAATTCGCCGCCACCATGGCCGGCATCCCGATGGTGGCGGTCGCCACCGCCCTTGCCAACGACGGGATCGCCTCGCCGACCAGCTCGCTGGAGCACGAGTCAGGCAAGGGCTCCTACGGGGTCGCCCCGCCGGTGGCGGTGCTGGTGGACCTGGACCGGGTGCGCGCCGCGCCGGACCACCTGGCCACCGCCGGCATCGGCGACGCGATCAGCAACCTGTCCGCGGTCGCGGACTGGGAACTGTCCGCGGCGGACACGGGCGAGCCGGTGGACGGCCTCGCTGCCGCGATGGCCCGGACCGCCGCGCAGGCGGTACTGCACCAGCCCGGCGATGCGAGGTCGGACGGGTTCCTGACCGTGCTGGCCGAGTCGCTGATCCTGTCCGGGCTGTCGATGACCGTCGCCGGGTCCAGCCGCCCGGCCAGCGGCGGCGACCACGAGATCATGCATGCGATCGACCAGCTCTACCCGGGAACCGCCAGCCACGGGGAGCTGGCCGGGGTGGGCGCGCTGTTCTGCGCCTACCTGCGGAAGGACGCCGGCCAGGCCCGGCTCATCTCGGCCTGCCTGGGCCGGCACGGCCTCCCGCGCACTCCCGCTGACCTGGGCATGTCCTGCGCCGACTTCACCAAGGCGGTCGCCTGCGCGCCGGGCACCCGGCCCGGCCGGTACA
>DASQSC010000379.1:0-3105 GCA_035642555.1 Streptosporangiaceae bacterium
ACAACCCGCGGGACGTGCTGTACGGCAGGCTGCCGGGCTACCGGCTGTCCGAGGACGGCCGGGTGATGGCCAAGGCCGCGGCGGACTTCCTGGCCGGCCGGGACGTCGCGGTGCTGCTGTCGTCCCCGCTGGAACGGGCAACGGAGACCGCCGCGCCGGTGGCCGCCGAGTTCGGGCTGGACATCACCGAGGACGAACGGCTGATCGAGCCGTGGAACCAGTTCGAGGGCGAGACGTTCGGGGTGGGCTCGGGAGTGCTGCGCCGCCCGTCCGCCTGGCGGTACCTGTACGACCCGTTCCGCCCGTCCTGGGGCGAGCCTTACACGAGCGTCGCGGCCCGGATGAGCACGGTGATGGCGGACGCGGCCCTGGCGGCCGCGGGGCGGGAGGCCGTCTGCGTCAGCCACCAGCTCCCGATCTGGGTGGCCCGGCGGGCCGCCGAGCAGCGTCACCTGTGGCACCACCCCGGCCGCCGACAGTGCGCGCTCGGCAGCGTGACGAGCATGACCTATCAGAACGGAAAGATCACGGCCATCTCCTACGCCGAGCCCTCGGGCAGCGGCGGGCAGCGGGTCGCCGGGGCGTAACTGCCGGGGCGTGGCTGGCAGCCAGGGCCGGCGTCAGCCCGCCGGGCGGGATCAGGCACAATAGGGGCCGCGGTACTACCCGTTGTAGGAGATCATCTGCTAATGCGTCCGGCGCTTTCCCCTTGCCGCGCCGTGGCCGCCGTGCTGGCGGCCGGGTCGGTGCTGCTGGCAACCGGCTGCGCCAGGGCGGCAGGCCAGAACGGGCCGCCGGGCAACGGCCAGAGCTTCGTGTCCGGGGACTCGGGTGTCACCGTCTATCCGGCCGGAGCCCGGCCCGCAGTTCCCTCGGTCTCCGGGACCACCCTCACCGGGGCGAAGCTCAGCCTTGCGGCCTACCGCGGGCACGTGGTGGTGCTGAACTTCTGGGGATCGTGGTGCACGCCGTGCCGGGCCGAGGCGCCCGCGCTCGCGGCCCTGGACCGTCACTTCCGGCCCGACGGGGTCCGCTTCCTCGGCGTCGATATCAGGGACAGCACGGATGCCGCGGACGCGTTCCGGCGGAACTTCGGCATCACCTACCCGAGCCTGCAGGACCCGTCCGATTCGATCGCGCTCGGCTTCCGCCATACCGTCCCGCCGGCCGGCACTCCCACCACCCTGGTGATCGGCCGGCACGGCCAGATCGTGGCCAGGGTCGTGGGCGAGGCCAGCTACTCGGACCTGGCCCGGCTGATCGGGAAGGCGGGGCAGCCGGCATGACCGGGCGACCGCGGGCGGTGACCCCGTGACCGGGCTGCGCGTCCCGCCGTCGGCGGCGGCACCCGCGCCGCCGCGCCGCCCCGGCCGCGCGGCCGCGGCAACCGGGTGGCTGCGGTGGGGCTGGCGGCAGCTGACCTCCATGCGGACCGCGCTGGTGCTGCTGTTCCTGCTGGCGGTCGCCGCGGTGCCGGGGTCGATGCTGCCGCAGCAGGGCGTCGACCCGCAGGGCGTGCAGCAGTACTACCAGGCGCACCCGTCGCTGGCCCCGCTGCTGGCGCGGCTGTCGCTGTTCAACGTGTTCGCCGCCCCCTGGTTCGCGGCGATCTACCTGCTGCTGTTCGCGTCGCTGGCCGGCTGCGTCATCCCCCGCACGTTCCGGCTGGCCGGGTCGGCGCGGCAGCAGCCGCCGCGCGCCCCAGGCATGCTGTCCCGGCTCCCGCTGACGGCCAGCTACCAGACCCGGCTGCCCCCGGCGGCCGCGCTGGCGGCGGCGTCCCGGCTGCTGGCCGGCAAGCGGTTCCGGCTGCGGGCCGGCGACGGCTGGGTGTCAGCCGAGAAGGGCTACCTGCGGGAGGCCGGGAACCTGCTGTTCCACCTGGCGCTGCTGGGCGTGCTGGTGGCGATCGCGGCGGGCGGGATGTTCGGGTACAAGGCCAACCGGCTGCTGGTGGAGGGCGACTCGTTCGCGAACACCATCACCGACCTGGACGCCTTCCACCCCGGCCGGGCCGTGTCAGCGGACAGCCTGCAGCCGTTCTCGATCAGCCTCGACCGGTTCCGGGCGTCCTACATCAGCTCCGGCGCCCAGCGCGGGCAGCCGTCCGGGTTCAACGCCTATATCCGGTACTCGCCCCAGCCCGGCGACCCGTCCCGCCCCTACGACCTGCGGGTGAACCACCCGCTGAGCGTGGACGGGGTCCGCGTGTTCATGATCGGGCACGGCTACGCGCCGGTGTTCCGGGTCACCGACGGGACCGGCCGCGTCGTGTTCGACGGCCCGGTGCCGTTCATCGCGGTTGACTCGGCCGGCTTCACCTCCGAAGGGGTGATCAAGGTGCCGGACGCCCGCCCCCGGCAGCTCGGGTTCGCCGGCGTGTTCCTGCCCACCGCCGTGGACGTCGGCGGCAGGCTCAGCTCCGCCTTCCCGGCGCCGGACAACCCGGCCGTGAGCCTGGTCTCCTACACCGGCAACCTCGGCATGAACAGCGGCCCGGCGCAGTCGGTGTACACGCTGGACACCTCGGGCCTGCGGCGGCTGCCGGTCAGCCCGCGGCCGCTGGCCCCCGGCCAGTCCATGAAGCTGCCGGGCGGGAACGGGAGCCTGACCTTCACCGGCTACCGGCAGTGGATGAGCCTGGCCATCACCTATGACCCGGGCACCGTGCCGGCCCTGATAGCCGGCAGCGCCGCCCTGGCCGGCCTGCTGCTGTCGTTCTTCGTCCGGCGGCGCCGGGTGTTCGTGCGAGCCCGGCCGGGACCTGACGGGCGCACCGCGGTCGAACTGGGCGGGCTCGCGCGCACCGATGCCGCGGGCTCCTTCGAGACCGAGTTCGCCGCCCTGGCCGCCGAGCTGGAATCCCAGACCGAGGGGGAGTGACTGCCGTGCCCATCGACTACGGGCTGGCCAACCTGAGCCACTACGCCTACGTGGTCACCATCGTCGGCTACGGCCTGGCGCTGCTGGCCTTCGCGGGTGACTTCGCGTTCGGGAGGGACGCGCTGGCCATGGTCAGGCCCGCCCGGGAACCAGCCGCCGGCCTGGTCCCGGCGGGCGCCGCGGCCGGCGCTCCTGGCAGCGCGGCCGCCGGACCCGGCGGCC
>DASQSC010000380.1:0-2930 GCA_035642555.1 Streptosporangiaceae bacterium
CCGTACAGCCCGACCAGCAGCCGTACCAGTTCCTCGGCGGTCGCGGCCGTGTCGCCGCCCGCGGCCCGCAGCCGGGCCAGGAGGCTCTCGACCTGATCGCCGGCCTGCTGGACCCGGCTCATCAGGTACCCAGCGTGACCGCCGCCAGCGGCGAATGGGTGAGATTGAGTTTCTTGCCGTTGCCCAGGTACATGTGGACGCCGCAGGGCAGGCACGGGTCGAAGCTGCGCACCGCCCGCATGATGTCGATGCCCTTGAACGAGTCGGGCGGGTTCTCCTCGAAGATCGGCGTGTTCTGCACCGCGTCCTCGTACGGGCCCGGGGTGCCGAAGCTGTCGCGGACGCTGGCGTTCCACGGCGTCGGCGGGTACGGGTGGTAGTTCGCGATCTTCCCGTCCCTGATCACCATGTGGTGCGACAGCACGCCGCGCACGGCCTCGGTGAAGCCGCAGCTGTTGGCCTCGTCCGGGACCGTGAACGGCTCCCAGGTCTTGGTGTTGCCGGCCCGGATCTCGGCCAGCGCCTTCTCCACGAAGTAGAGCGCGGCGGCGGCGCAGTAGGCCTGGAAGTAGGTGCGCGCCCGGTCCCGCTCGATGGCGTTCGAGAGCGGCGCCCCCTTCTTGTCCACCGGGATCTTCCACTCGAAGGTGACCTCCGGCTTCGTCACGGTGCGGGGCAGGTTGATCTGCACGCTCTGGCCGGTGGACTTAACGTAGCCGCCGATGTCGACCAAGCGGCCGAGCGCGGTCGCCCACAGCCGGGCGATCGGGCCGCCGCCGGTGTCGGCGGCGATGTGGTTTTCCCCGTCGAACCAGCGCGGCGACATGACCCAGCTGTACTGGCTGTCGAAGTCGCGCTTGGCCGGCCGCGGGATCGTGTGCTGGTTCCAGGGGTGCCGCCGGTCGACCGGGTTGCCCAGCGGGTCCCGGGTGACGAACATCTCCTGGTCTTCCCAATCCTCGTAGTAGGAGCTGCCGAGCAGGATCCGGATCCCGAGATTGATCTCGACCAGGTCGTTCGTGAGCAGCTGCCCGTCCCGGATGACCCCGGGGGACACGAACATCTTGCGGCCCCAGTCGGTCATGTGGTCGTACCGGAAGTCGCAGTGCTCGGGGTCGTTCAGGCTGCCCCAGCAGACCATGTCGGCCCGGCGGCGGCCCACTTCCTCGTACCCGGGCAGCGCCTCGTAGAAGAAGTCGAACAGGTCGTCATGCATCGGCACGACGCGCTTCATGAACTCGACGTAGCGCATCAGCCGGGTGAGGTAGTCGGTGAACAGCTGGACGGTGGCGGTGGTGCCGACGCCGCCCGGGTAGAGCGTGGAGGGGTGCACGTGGCGGCCCTCCATGAGGCAGAACATCTCCCGGGTGGACCGGCTGACCTGCAGCGCCTCCCGGTAGAACTCGCCCTCGAGCGGGTTCAGCGAGCGCATGATGTCGCCGATGGTCCGGTACCCGTGGTCGGCCGCGTGCGGCGCCTCGGTGGCGTTCGCCTGCTCCAGCACGCCGGGGTTGGTCTCGCGCACCATCCGCTCGCAGAAGTCCACCCCGACCAGGTTCTCCTGGAAGATGTTGTGGTCGAACATGTACTCGGCGGCCTCGCCCAGGTTGATGATCCACTCGCCCAGGTGCGGCGGCCGGACCCCGTAGGCCATGTTCTGGTTGTAGACCGAGCAGGTGGCGTGGTTGTCGCCGCAGATCCCGCAGATACGGCTGGTGATGAAGTGCGCGTCGCGCGGGTCCTTGCCCTTCATAAAGATGCTGTAGCCGCGGAAGATCGAGGACGTGCTGTGACACTCGACCACGCGCTTCTGACTGAAGTCGATCTTGGTGTAGATGCCCAGGCTGCCCACGATCCTCGTGATCGGGTCCCAGGCCATCTCGACAATGCCGGTGTCCTCGGCCGTCGTCATCGCTGATACCTCTCCCTCGCTGGAGCTGTCTGCCTGCTTACGGCGGCCTCGGTCACCAGGTCTTCTGGTAGCCCGTGAGCAGCTCGCCGCCCTTGCGGCGCCACTTCGGCTCTTCGTCGGCCGTCTTGGCGGTGAAGCTGCGCAGCGTCCGGATCACCGTCCCGTACATGCTGCTGGCAGCGGTCGAGACCTTCGATCCCGGCGGCTCGTCCATGAACGGCATGAACTTGTCCGGGAACCCGGGCATGGTGCACGCGATGCAGATGCCACCGACGTTCGGGCATCCGCCCACCCCGTTGATCCAGCCCCGCTTGGGCACGTTGCATTTCACGACCGGCCCCCAGCACCCGAGCTTGACCAGGCACTTCTCGGAGCCGTAAGCGGTGGCGAAGTCGCCCTGCTCGTAGTAGCCGGCCCGGTCGCAGCCCTCGTGGACGGTCGCGCCGAACAGCCAGGTCGGCCGCAGCGCCTCGTCCAGCGGGATCATCGGTGCCTGGCCGGCCACCTGGTACAGCAGGTAGAGGATGGTCTCGGACAGGTTGTCCGGGTGGATCGGGCAGCCGGGGACGCACACGATCGGCAGCCCGGCCTTCGAGCGCCAGTCCCAGCCGAGGTAGTCAGGCACGCCCATAGCGCCGGTCGGGTTGCCCGCCATCGCGTGGATGCCGCCGTAGGTGGCGCAGGTGCCGACGGCGAGGACCGCCGTGGCCTTGGGGGCGAGCCGGTCCAGCCACTCGTTGGTGGTCATCGGCTGGCCGGTGGCCGGGTTGTTGCCGAACCCGCACCAGTAGCCCTCACTCTTGATCGCCTCGTTCGGGATCGATCCCTCGACCACCAGCACAAACGGCTCGAGTTCGCCCCGGTCGGCCTTGTGCCACCACTCGATGAACGTGTCGGCGCCGGTCTCCGGGCCGCACTCGTAGTCGATCAGCGGCCAGTGCACGGCCACCTTCGGGAGACCGGGCAGCGCTCCCAGCGCGATCTCCTCGATGCTCGGCTGGGTGGCGGCGGTCAGCGC
>DASQSC010000381.1:0-3829 GCA_035642555.1 Streptosporangiaceae bacterium
AGGACGGCGGCTTCGCCGAGATCGTCGAGGAGGCCGAGGCCACCCCGGAGCAGCGGGCCATCACCGAGGTCAACTCGGGGATGTACGCGTTCGACGCGGGCCTGCTGGCCGACTCCGTGAAGCGGCTGCCGACCGGCAACGCCAAGGGCGAGGAGTACCTCACCGACGTCGTGGCCATCCTCCGGGCCGAAGGGCATCACGTGGCCTCGGTCCAGCTGGCCGATCCGGCCGAGGTGGCCGGGGTGAACGACCGCGCCCAGCTTGCGCAGGCCCGGCACGCCATCAACCAGCGGCTGCTGGCGGAATGGATGCGAACCGGGGTGTCGGTCGTGGATCCGGCGACCACGATGGTCGACGCCGGGGTCTCGATCGGGCCGGAAAGCGAGATCGGCCCCGGCACGCAACTGCAGGGACGGACCGAGATCGGAGCGGGCGCACGGGTCGGGCCCGGCTGCCTGCTGCGCGACACCACCGTGGGAGAGGGCGCGACGGTGATCCATGCCGTCTGCGAGTCAGCCGTGATCGGGCCGGGCGTGACGGTGGGGCCGTTTGCCCACCTGACGCCGGGAACCGTCGTCAAGTCCCCAGACCGGGAGCCGCCGGGCGGTATGGGCGCCGCGGCCCGTGGCACACAGCCGAACGAGGGAGTACAGCAGGCGTGACGGGCATTACCAGCAGCAACCAGAAGAAGCTCCTGCTCTTCTCCGGCCGGGCGCATCCGGAGCTGACCGAGGAGATCGCCGGGTGGCTGGGCATCGAGCCCACGCCGACCAGGCTCTCCGACTTCGCCAACGGCGAGATCTTCGTCCGGTTCCTCGAATCCGTGCGCGGCTGCGACGCCTTCGTGGTGCAGAGCCACACCGCGCCGATCAACCGCTGGATCATGGAACAGCTCATCATGGTGGATGCGCTCAAGCGGGCCTCGGCCAAGCGGATCACCGTGGTCACGCCGTTCTTCGGGTACGCGCGGCAGGACAAGAAGAGCCACGGCCGGGAGCCGATCTCGGCCCGGCTGATGGCGGACCTGTTCGCCACCGCCGGCGCCGACCGGCTGATGGCCGTGGACCTGCACACCGCCCAGATCCAGGGGTTCTTCGACGGTCCGGTGGACCACCTGTTCGCGCTCCCGATCCTGGCCGAGTACATCACCGCCAAGCTGGACGTCTCGCAGGTCACGGTCGTGGCGCCGGACGCGGGCCGGGTCCGGGTCTGCGAGCGGTGGACCGACCGGCTCGGCGCCCCGCTGGCCATCATCCACAAGCGGCGCGACCCCGACGTGGCTCACAAGGTCGTGGTAAATGAGGTCGTCGGGCAGGTGGCCGGGCGCACCTGCATCGTGGTGGACGACATGATCGACACCGGCGCGACCATCATCAAGGCAGCGGAGGCGCTGTTCGAGCAGGGCGCGGCGCAGGTGATCGTGACCGCCACCCACGGGGTGCTGTCGGGCTCCGCCGTGGACGGCCTGAAGAACTCGGCGATCAGCGAGGTCATCGTGACCAACACGGTTCCGATCCCCGGCGAGAAGCGGTTCGACAAGCTCACCGTGCTGTCGATCGCGCCGCTGGTCGCGCGGGCCATCAAGGAGGTCTTCAGCGACGGGTCGGTGACCAGCCTGTTCGACGGCCAGAGCTGACCCCACGGGCCTGCCCCCAGCGCTGACCCGCGAGCCCGCCCCCAGCGCTGACCCGCGGGCCCGCGCCCGGCGTCGCCCTGGATCAGCCGGAACCATCCTGGGACCAGCCCGGTCCGGCCTCGTGGTACGCATGACAGCGTGACAAGCACCGACGCGCTCACCCTCACCGGCCGCCTGCCGGAGGCCGCCGACCCGGACTCGGTGTTCGGCGCCTTCGCGGACTGGACCGCCGGCCGCGGCCTCGACCTGTACCCGCATCAGGAAGAGGCGCTGATCGAGATCGTGTCGGGCGCGAACGTGATCCTCAGCACCCCGACCGGGTCCGGCAAGAGCCTGGTCGCCGAGGGCGCCCACTTCGCGGCGCTGGCCCAGGGCCAGCGGACCTTCTACACCGCCCCGGTCAAGGCGCTGGTGTCGGAGAAGTTCTTCGCCCTGTGCGACGACTTCGGTCCCGCCAGCGTCGGCATGATGACCGGGGACGCCAGCGTCAACCCGGACGCGCCCATCATCTGCTGCACCGCCGAGGTGCTGGCCAACCTCGCGCTCCGCCGTGGCGCCCGGGCGGACGTCGGCCAGGTCGTGATGGACGAGTTCCACTTCTACGCCGACCCTGACCGCGGCTGGGCCTGGCAGGTGCCGCTGATCGAGCTGCCGCAGGCCCAGTTCCTGCTGATGTCGGCGACCCTGGGCGACGTCACCAGGTTCGAGCGGGACCTGACCCGGCGGACCGGCCGGCCCACCGCCGTGGTCAAGTCCGTGCAGCGGCCGGTGCCGCTGATGTTCTCCTATGTCACGACGCCGCTGCACGAGACGCTGGCTGAGCTGCTCGAGACCCGCCGGGCCCCGGTCTACGTGGTGCACTTCACCCAGGCGGCGGCGATCACCCAGGCGCAGGCGCTGATGAGCGTGAACATGAGTTCCCGCGCCGAGAAGGACGCCATCGCCGCGGCGATCGGCCGGTTCCGGTTCACGGCCGGCTTCGGGCGGACCCTGTCCCGGCTGGTCCGGCACGGCATCGGGGTGCACCACGCGGGGATGCTGCCCCGGTACCGGCGGCTGGTGGAGACCCTGGCCCAGGCCGGCCTGCTCAAGGTGATCTGCGGCACCGACACCCTCGGCGTCGGCATCAACGTGCCGATCCGCACCGTGCTGTTCACCGGGCTGTCCAAGTACGACGGCAGCCGGGTCCGGCTGCTGCAGGCGCGGGAGTTCCACCAGATCGCTGGCCGGGCCGGGCGGGCCGGGTTCGACGACATCGGTTATGTGGTCGCGCAGGCTCCGGAGCACGTCGTCGAGAACGAGCGGGCACTCGCCAAGGCCGGCGACGACCCGAAGAAGCGGCGCAAGGTGGTGCGGAAGAGGCCGCCGGAGGGGACCATCGGCTGGGGCCAGCCGACGTTCGAGCGGCTGGTGGCGTCCGAGCCGGAACCGCTCAGGTCCAGCTTCACCGTGACCCACGCCATGCTGCTGAACGTGATCAGCCGCCCGGGCGACGCGTTCGCCGCCATGAAGCACCTGCTCACCGGCAACGACGACGAACCGGCCGCGCGGCGCCGCCACATCCACCGGGCCATCGAGATCTACCGGGCGCTGCTGGCGGCCGGGGTGGTCGAGCGGCTGGACGAGCCGGACGCCGAGGGACGGCTGGTCCGGCTCACGGTGGACCTGCAGGAAGACTTCGCGCTCAACCAGCCGCTGTCGCCGCTGGCGCTGGGGGCCATCGAGCTGCTGGACCGGGACTCACCCGGCTACCCGCTGGACGTGGTCTCGGTGATCGAGGCGACGCTGGACAACCCGCGCCCGGTGCTGGCCGCCCAGCAGTTCAAGGCGCGCGGCGAGGCGGTCGCCCAGATGAAGGCTGACGGCCTCGACTACGACGAACGGATGGACCTGCTGGCGGAGGTGACCCACCCGCGGCCGCTCGCCGACCTGCTGGAGACCGCCTACAACCTCTACCGCCGGGGTCACCCGTGGGTCGCGGACTACGAGCTGGCGCCCAAGACGGTGGCCAGGGACATGTACGAACGGGCGCTGTCGTTCACCGAGTACATCAGCTTCTACCGGCTCGCCCGCAGCGAGGGCCTGGTGCTGCGGTACCTGGCCGACACCTACCACGCGCTGCGGCGGACCGTGCCGGAGGACGCCAGGACCGAAGAGCTCGCCGACCTCATCGAATGGCTCGGCGAGCTGATC
>DASQSC010000382.1:0-3685 GCA_035642555.1 Streptosporangiaceae bacterium
TCCGCGGTGGTTGCCGTGTACGCGCGTTCGCGCATCGCCCGGAGCCCGCTAGCAGGACGGCTCCGGGAGGGAAGGCGCGGATGTTCACCGGAATCGTGGCCGAGCTCGGCGAGGTTGCCGCCGTCGAGGACCTCGGCCAGGCAGCGCGGATCACGGTGCGCGGCCCGGCAGCGGCAGCGGCCGCCGGCCGGGGCGATTCCATTGCCGTCAACGGGGTGTGCCTGACGGTGACCGAGGTCACCGGCGCCACCTTCACGGCCGACGTTATGGCCGAGACCCTGCACCGGACCGCGCTCGGCGCACTCGGCCCCGGCTCCCCGGTCAACCTGGAGCAGCCGCTGCGGCTGGCCGACCGGCTCGGGGGCCACCTGGTGCAAGGCCACGTGGACGGCGTCGGCACGATCATCTCCCGCAGCCCGGCGGAGCCCGCGGGGGGGTCTGGGGCCATCGGGGGCTCGGGGGTGGTTCCCGGCCAGCAGAGTGGCCCCCCGCGGGCGTACTGGGACCTGGTGCGGATCGCCATTCCGCCGCGGCTGTCCCGCTACCTGGCAGAGAAAGGCTCGATCGCCGTGGACGGCGTCAGCCTGACGGTAACCGCCACCGGCGGCGGGCCCGGCGAGACGCCGTGGTTCGAGGTCAGCCTGATCCCCACCACCCTGGAACTCACCACCCTGGGCCGGCGGCGGCCCGGAGACCCGGTCAACCTGGAGGTCGACGTGATCGCGAAGTACGTCGAGAAGCTGGCGGCGCCGGCCGGCGCCGGGGCAGGGCAGCCGGGGACAGCGGCCGCTGCCGGAGCGGCAGGAGCGGAGGCCCGGTCATGACCAGCACGCACGCATTCGCCAGCGAGCTACCGGAGCCCGGGCAGCCGGCCGCGCCTGGCCTGGCCCCGCTAGCGGGCACCGGCCGGCCGCGGCCGGCCGGGGACGTCCCGCCCAGCGCTGACGTCCCGCTCGACACCGTGGAGCAGGCCATCGCCGAGGTCGCGGCCGGGCGGCCGGTGATCGTGGTCGATGACGCCAGCCGCGAGAACGAGGGCGACATCATCGTCGCCGCCAGCAAGATCACTCCCGAGCTGATGGCGTTCATGATCCGGCACACCAGCGGCGTCATCTGCGCTCCGCTCACGGGCGAGGCACTGGACCGGCTCCACCTCCCGCTGATGACCGCGCAGAACACCGAGCACATGCGCACCGCGTTCACCGTGAGCGTGGACGCCAGGGACGGGGTCACGACCGGGATCTCGGCGGCCGACCGGGCCCGCACGGCCCGGATGCTCGCCGACTCCGCGACCGAGCCCGGTGAGCTGGTCCGGCCCGGGCACATCTTCCCGCTGCGGTATGCCGAGGGCGGCGTGCTGCACCGCCCGGGGCACACCGAGGCCGCGGTCGACCTCGCCCGGCTGGCGGGACTGCCCCCGGCCGGCGTGCTGGCCGAGGTGGTCCACGATGACGGGACCATGGCGCGGCTGCCGGCGCTGCGGGGCTTCGCCGACGCCCGCGGTCTCACCCTCATCTCGATCGCGCAGCTCATCGAGTACCGGCGCCGTTCCGAGCGGACGGTGCGGAAGGTGGCCGAGACCCGGCTGCCGAACCGGTACGGACAGTGGCGGGCGCTGGGCTACGCCAACGACGTGGACGGGACCGAGCACCTGGCGCTGGTCCTCGGCGACCTCGGCGACGGCGAGCGGGTGCTGGTCCGCGCCCACTCGGAGTGCCTGACGGGGGACGCGTTCGGGTCGGAGCGCTGTGACTGCGGCGCGCAGCTCGATGCCGCCATGGCGGCGATCGCGGCCGCGGGCCGCGGGGTCGTCCTCTACCTGCGGGGGCACGAGGGCCGCGGGATCGGGCTGCTCAGCAAGCTGCGCGCGTACCAGCTCCAGGACTCCGGCACCGACACCGTGGACGCGAACCTCGAGCTCGGGCTGCCGGCCGACGCGCGCGAGTACTCGACCGGCGCCCAGATCCTGGCCGGACTCGGCGTCCGGTCGGTGCGGCTGCTCACCAACAACCCCGCCAAGGTGCGCGGGTTGTCCGGGTTCGGGGTGGAGATCACCGCCCGGGTCGCGCTGCCGGTCAGCGCCACCCCGCACAACCTGCGCTACCTGATCGCCAAGCGCGACCGGCTCGGCCACCAGATCGACGGCCTTCCGCCGCTGCCGCCCACCGTCCCGCCTGCAGCCGCCGGAGCTGCTCCGGTGCCCCAGCCTGGCGGGGGACCGGCGGCCGGCTCCCCGCCGGTCCGGGCGGTGCCATTCTGGCCCGCCGGCGATGAGCTGGACCGGGATGAAGACCGGGATGAGCTGGACCGGGATGAGGCGCCTGGCAGCACCCTGGCCTGCCAGGGCGGGCCCGCCCGGCGGGACGGGTGAGCGGAACCGGCAGGCCCGGCGCCGGCCCGGTGGACGCGGCCGGGCTGACCCTGGCGATCGCGGCCACCCGCTGGCATTCCGAGATCACCGGCTCCCTGGTCAGCGGCGCCGTCGCGGCGGCGGCAGCCTGCGGGATCGATGACCCGCTGGTGGTGCGGGTGCCGGGAGCGGTGGAGCTGCCCGTCGTCGCGGCCGAGCTGGCAGGCCGCCATGACGCGGTCGCCTGCCTGGGAGCGGTGATCCGGGGCGGTACCCCGCACTTCGAGTACGTGTGCGACGCGGTGACCTACGGGCTGTCCCGGGTCGCGCTCGACGCCGGGACCCCGGTTGGCAACGGGGTGCTGACCTGTGACACCCTGGACCAGGCCCGCGACCGCTGCGGGCTGGAAGGCAGCACCGAGGACAAGGGCTGGGAGGCGGTCGTGGCGGCATTGGACACCGCGCTCGTGCTCCGTTCCCTGCGGCAGGCTTCTGGCCAGCCACGACATTGACTCCGGGCCGGACCGGCTCCTGCCCGGACGGCGCCCGTTCGGAAAGATGATCGGTATCTCCCCGGTGAAAGGCTTCTCGCTGTGCTCTCCCTGGTTCTGCCCAAGGGCTCGCTGGAGCGGGCCACCCTCGACCTGTTCGATGCCGCCGACCTGACGGTCCGCCGTTCTTCCGACCGCGACTATCACGCGTCGATCGACGATCCGCGGATCGACCGGGTGCGGTTCCTGCGGCCGCAGGAGATCCCGTCCTACCTGGAACGGGGGCTGTTCGACCTGGGCATCACCGGCCGGGACTGGATCACCGAGACCGGCGCCGAGGTGTCCTCGCTCGGCGAGCTCGAGTACTCCAAGGCCACGTCGCGGCCGGTGCGGGTGGTGCTGGCGGTGCCCGAGCACGCTCCCTGGCAGTCGGTGACCGACCTGCCGGAAGGGGTCCGGATCTCCACCGAGCTGCCGTCGCTGACCGCGCGCTACCTGGAGTCGCGCGGGGTCAAGGCGATGGTGATCCCCTCGCACGGCGCCACCGAGGCGAAGGTCCCCGACATCGTCGACGCGATCGTCGACCTCACCGAGACCGGCTCCTCGCTGCGCCGCAACGGCCTGCGCATCCTCGACACGCTGCTCAGCAGCTACACCGAGCTGGTGGCGAACACCGCCGCCTTCGAGGACCCGGAGAAGCGGGCCGCCATGGAGGACATCGCGCTGCTGCTGCGGGGCGCGATCCGGGCGCGGGGCAACGTGCTGCTCAAGCTGAACGTGTCAGCGGACCGGCTGCAGGCGGTGGCGAAGATGCTGCCGTCCATGTCGTCGCCCACGGTGACGG